>RKRO01000198.1 GCA_007571355.1 Candidatus Poribacteria bacterium
GTACAAGAAAATTGGTGGACACTTCCAGAAGGTTGGGAATTCGGATGGATTCCGGCTGTCGCCGTTGACTCACAGGACAGGGTTTATGTCTATAGCCGAAGTGAACATCCGATGGTCGTCTTCGATCGAAATGGTGACTTTATTGATTCTTGGGGTGATGATATTCTCAAGGATGCACATGGGATTTTCATCGATGCCGACGATAACATCTATTGTACAGAACGAGAAACGCACGTCATGCGTAAGTTCACTACAGATGGCGAACTGTTAATGACACTCGGTACACCAGATGTCCCGGGTGCAGAGGGCGAACCTTTCAACCTACCGACAGATTTGGCACTCGGACCCGATGGCGAGATGTATATCAGCGACGGATATGGAAACGCTCGCGTCCATAAATACTCACCCGATGGCGAACTCATCAAATCGTGGGGACAACCCGGCACAGGGCCCGGTGAATTTGATCTGCCACATTGCGTCCGAGTCGATCCCCGCAACAGGCTCATGGTTGCAGATCGAGAGAACAACCGCATCCAGTTCTTTACGCTTGATGGCGAGTACATTGAAGAATGGGGCGATCTGTTGCAACCCGATACAATCTATATTGACGATGACAATCTGGTCTATATTGCTGAATTGGGGCAGCGGATTAGCATCATGACACTCGACGGTGAGATTATTTCCCAATGGGGCAGTGAACGCGGGAGCACCGTCCCTGGCGAGTTTATGGCGTGCCCCCACGGCATCTGGTTAGATTCGCACGGTGATATATACGTCGGCGAAGTCCAAGCAGATGCACGCCTGCAAAAATTTATTCGGCAGCGATAGGCACGTTCATAACCCGTCTGTAAAAGGCGCGTTGCAAGGTCGAAGCATTATGGCAGAAAAACTCTCGTTTTTCCAAAAGGTGAATACGGATTTTGACAAAGCCGCGCGGTTTACCGACTACCCGCCTGGGTTGTTAGAACAGATAAAAATCTGTAATAATTCCTGCCATTTCACGTTTCCACTGAAGCGGGACGACGGCACGATTGAGACGATCCACGGCTGGCGTGCGGAGCATAGTCATCATAAGCTCCCAACGAAAGGCGGTATCCGTTATAGTACGCTCGTTGATGAGGACGAAATTATGGCACTCGCGGCACTGATGACGTACAAATGCGCGATCGTCGATGTCCCGTTCGGGGGGGCGAAGGGGGGTATCCAAGTCGATAGGAATCAGTATTCACTAAGCGAACTCGAACGTATTACCAGACGTTATACCTACGAACTGATCCAAAAAAATTACATCGGCCCCGGGGTAGACGTGCCTGCACCAGATTTCGGGACGGGTGAAACCGAGATGGCATGGATTTTCGATACGTATGCCACAATGGCACCCGATAAACTTAATGCCATTGCGTGCGTCACAGGTAAACCGATCGAACAGAACGGGATTCTGGGACGGAAGGAGGCGACCGGACGTGGTGTCGTCTACGGTCTACAGGAAGCGTGCAGCATTGCAGCGGATATGAAACCGTTAGGGTTAACACCAGGGCTGAGTGGTAAAACGGTTGTTGTACAAGGTTTCGGCAATGTCGGGTATCACGCGGCAAAGTTCCTAATGGAGGCGGATGCCAGCGTGATCGGTATTACTGAACGGTATGCCGGTATCTATAATCCACACGGTTTTGATATCGAAAAAGTCGCGACGTATCGTGAGGAAACTGGGTCTATCCGCGGGTATCCGAGTGCTACCTCCATTGAGAATCCAAACGAAGGATTGGAGTGGGCATGTGATATACTGGTGCCCGCTGCACTTGAGAACCAACTCACTGCGGCGAACGCGCCTCGGATTCAATCTGCTATTATCGCGGAAGCGGCGAACGGACCGACTACGCCAGCAGCAGATGCGATCTTCCAAGAACGCGGGATTATGATTATACCGGATACCTATCTCAATGCAGGCGGTGTCACCGTCTCTTATTTCGAGTGGCTCCGGAATCTCTCACACGTGCAGCTCGGACGACTCGGCAAACGGTTTGAAGATAGTACACAGCGCGCGATGCTCCAGGCCGTTGAAAAAGCAACCGGCTATCAATTCTCGAACGATGAACGTCAACTCATACACGGTGCCGATGAAGAAGATCTGGTAAACTCTGGACTTCAGGATACAATGATAAGAGCCTATCAGGAACTCCGTGAAACCCGCATGCAGCATAGAAGCAAAAACGAGGACGTGGATTGCCGAACAGCGGCATTCCTCAATGCCATTCATAGAATCGCGCAATCTTACATGCAACTGGGCATCTTCCCTTAAAATAAGACTTACGGAGCCTAAAATGGCTTATAGCAATTTTACATTGGAGGCAGTATTATCAACTTTTCAACTGGAAAAGATTGAATCTATCGACCTCTTTGCTGAAGTAGAAGCGGTGGTTCCGAGTGAAGATCTCACCACAGAATTAAAAAAAAAGGTGCCCTTAGCTACGATCATAGGCACCGAGAAAACTCGCTCTGAACTCATTGTCGCTAATATCCTGGTAGAACTTCGAGAGTACTATAAGCGGCGCATCAGTTTCTTTTCTGGGATCGACTTCAATGTTGATGCAGAAGATGGCCTGGTAGGCGTATGCGATTTTTTGGTAAGCCTGTCACCCGGACAAACTATTTTAGACGCGCCCGTCATTATGCTCGTTGAGGCAAAGAAAGAAGACTTGATCAGCGGGCTCGGGCAGTGTGTCGCTGAGATGCTTGCAGCCCAACGCTTTAATGCAGAAAAAGAAAATAATATCGCCTGCATTTACGGAACCGTCACTTCATGGACAGACTGGCTGTTTCTCAAGTTGCAGGAAAAGTACCTGCACATTGATTTGACGATCTACCCGATCGCGCTGTGCGACAAAATTCTTGGTATTCTTGCGAAGATGGTCGCCCAAGAAGCCTAAAACATTTACACGACACCTGATGGAGGGAAAATGATAGCCTTAAGTGTAAACGTAAACAAAATTGCAACATTACGAAACTCACGCGGTGGTGACGTTCCGGATGTACTCACGGCTGTAGATACCTGTGTCGATGCCGGTGCACAGGGTATTACTGTGCATCCGCGCGAAGATGAACGCCATATCACACCTAAAGACGTTACGGACATCGCCGAACGATTAAAAGAAATCAATACCCAAAAAACACCCACCATCGAATACAATATTGAAGGCGATCCGAGACCCGATCTTATTGATAGGGTACTCCGCACAAAACCGACACAATGCACCCTTGTCCCTGTCGTTGCAGGCGAGATCACCAGTCATACTGTTTGGGATATTCGTAAAGATGGCGATCTGTTGAAACCGATCATCGCAGCGTTGAAAGCTGCCGGTATCCGGGTGAGCCTGTTTAGTGGAACGGATGTTGAACAGATAGTGAGGACACGCGACATCGGCGCGGATAGAATCGAACTCTATACCGCCCCTTACGCGATGGCAGCAACGGAGGCGGAAATCGAACGTGAATTCGGGTTGTTGGAAACCGCAGCAGCAAAAGCAGTCGAGTTAGGACTTGGTGTTAATGCTGGACACGATCTGAACCTCGATAACCTGCCGTTGATGCAGAAGTTACCCGGACTCCTTGAAGTCTCTATCGGGCATCATCTCATGGCAGACGCGCTCTACATCGGCATGGAAGCCGCCGTCAAAGCGTACCGACGTGCGCTGGGACAGCAAGTAACATGACATCACATAAGACCTGTGCTATCTTCGATTTAGACGGCACGATTATCCGCGCCTCTTCAGAGCAGGTTTTTCTCTCAACGCTACTCAGTCAGGGTGATCTCCCAACATCGAATTTGTTCGCATGGGCTGCCCATTTTCTGAAGGTTAAGTCGCTGTCGGTGGCGAAAACGAATAAAATCTACTTGCGTGGCTTGGCGGTGCAACAGGTTCACGAGATCGTGCGCCGTTGTTTCGTTGAGGTACTGCGTCCAAGCATCGCTCAGCACATCTCCGATTTGATACACGCACATCGCGCCGATGGCCAGACAGTTATTCTGATGTCGGGTTCGTTGTCGTTCCTCGTTCAGCCGTTCCACGAACACTTCCAAACCGATTTGATGGTTTCACACGAACTCGAAGTGGTTGATGGACGGTTCACGGGACAGCGAATCAGTTTGCACCCCTATGGGAAAAATAAGGCGAAACTTGCCGAACAACTTGCAGTGGAGCACGGGTTCGATCTCAGTCGTTCTTATGCTTATGGCAACCACCACACAGACGCGCATAAATTGGCACTGTTCGGACACCCGGTTGCTGTCAACCCTGACCGAAAATTATGGAAAATCGCAAAACAAAACGGATGGCAGATTGTGGAATAGTTGACACAATGCGACTTGAAAAATATATCGCCACTTCAGGTGTCGCCTCTCGTCGGGCAGTGAAAAAGAGCATTCGTGCGGGGTTGGTTACCGTCAACGGCGAAACTATCTTCGTGCCGGGACACCCGATTGATGTAGAAACGGATATTGTCGCCTTTGACGGGCAACAAGTTGAACCGCTGACCGAACACCTTTATCTGATGCTGAACAAGCCGCCGGGGTATTTGACGACACGCCGCGATGAACGGAACCGTCCGACTGTCATGACCCTCGTCGCAGACCTACCTGATAGCATTTATCCGGTTGGACGCTTGGATTTAGAGACAGAGGGGCTGCTCCTCTTCACGAACGACGGTAATTTCGCCTATCGGTTGCTACATCCGAGTCATGAAATTGAAAAAACCTATCTCGCGTGGGCGAAAGGAATACCAAGCGATGCCGCGGTTCAACGGTTGCGCCAAGGTGTCTCGATTCCGAGTGGGGAAACGGCACCTGCAATGGTTAAACGTTTAAAAACGAGCAAAGACGAAACGTCAACGCAGTTTGAAGTGGTGATTCACGAGGGGAAGAAACGGCAGGTACGTCTGATGTTCAAAGCGGTCGGGCATCCAGTCATCCGTTTGAAGCGGACACGGATCGGGAATTTGCGGTTGGGTGGCCTCCCGCAGGGAGCGTATCGGTCTTTGACCGAGTCGGAGATTATGGCGTTAATGGAATTGTAGCGGATTTAAGGCAGGGTTAGAAACCCCGCCTGCAGTTAGAAAGATGCGTATGCTACTCGTTGGCTCCTGCCAACTGTTTTATTTGCGTCAACATCGCCTCAGCGCTCTGTTTGATAATAGCGTCGCTGGTATGATTGGCCAATTTATCAAGGACCGAGATGGCACTGTCATAATCCTCGCTGAGTGCATAGGTGACACCGAGATAATACTGCGCAGGTTGATTGAGGTCGCTGTTCGGGTACTCGTCCACCACAGTTTTGAAGTGAAGGATCGCCTTTTCATAAAATATTCCCATTTCTTCAGCATCTTGAACGGTTTCACCTTTTGTCGCATAAGCGAGTCCGAGTTGATTGTGTACGTTCGGAATCAACCCTGTGCTATTTTCGGGGTCGAGGTGAATGGCTTTCTCACTGAAGGGCAATCCTTTTTCCAGCTGCATCCGTTCAAAATAAGTGAGTGCAACCTGTGCGTTAAGTTTTGGGTCTTCCGGCATTTCCTCAAGTTCAGCAAGCTGCGCCATGAAGACTCTCTCTTTTCCTAAAGAAGCCTCCATAATCGGTGAGAACTGTTCGGGTGGCATGAATCCGGAAGCCTTCTCGATGAGTCCACCATCAGGACTGATAAACAGGACTGC
Source organism: Candidatus Poribacteria bacterium (assembly GCA_007571355.1). Taxonomy (GTDB): domain Bacteria; phylum Poribacteria; class WGA-4E; order WGA-4E; family WGA-3G; genus WGA-3G. The sequence goes on from RKRO01000198.1 coordinate 5,705, forward strand.
CGGAAAAGCGGTGACACCGTATCGGATTCGCGTCTCTTCATTGATCGGACGTTCCGTAATCTCTGGGTTGACTTTGACGGGTACAAATTTCTCCGCGAGCTCGATAATTCGGGCATCTGTAAACGTTTCGGCATCCAGCCGATCGCAAAACCCTCACCAATCGGTATAGAAGTCCATCATTATCGGCTTTCCAGTTTCTGCGGCTTTAGATAGACTTTCTTCAACGGACTCGCTCCATTGGATTTCCGCGTGTGCGGCGGTTGCCAACGCTGTGCCTACTATTAACAGTAAAGCACTGAGTGAGATGCGGCGAGAAACAGAGTTAAACATGGTTTTCTCCTTAGATTCGTTTTTAGGATAATAATTGTCGGAAACCATCAGTTTCCATCAGCAATCAGGGCGTAAGTTTCGGACGCTATTCTTCTGTTTTAGCATCCTCATTTTGTTCAAGGGCGGCTGCGCTGGTCGTTTTGCTCGATAGCGTTGTCCGACACTTGAAACAGGTAATGATAATTCTGACAAGTTTTTTCTGTCTACCAATACTGGACTGCTTCTGTTCTGTTTGGACGTGCCTTTGGCAGCGCGGGCACCACTGCTGTTTCGCGCTTAACATAATCATGATTCCTTTGCGATGCCGCGTCTTTCGCTTGCAAGTAGAAATAGACACACCGCATCACGCTAAAAGTTCCTTTTTTATCGTTTTTTGCAACCCCTATATCATTTTCCGACGCAGAATTGGGAGAAAATCCTATCCAGAATATCTTCAGTCGTTGTTTTCCCGACGATGTCTCCGAGTCCATCAAGACTGATACGCAGGTCAACAGAGACGAGTTCTGGCGGCATCCCGTTTTCGAGGCTATCTACAACATAATTGAGGGCTTCGTTCGCGCGTCGGAGTGCCCCTTGGTGGCGAGCGTTTGTCACGATTGGCGATTCACCGATGACCAATTCACCGCCGAGCAGTTCCTCAGAAACGGTGGCTTTTAGTTTATCAAGGCCTTTACCCTCAGGAATCACTGTCTCAACGACCTGTCTTTTCGGACAGTGCACAAATAGTGCTGTTGGTGACGTTACAACTGGAAGGTCCATCTTATTTAGAATAAGAATTGCCTTGGATGATTGTGCCGTTTTTAAGAGTTCGAGATCGGCATCATTGAGCGGCTGCGATGCATCGAACATCAGGAGCAGCAATTCTGCCCTATCCTGGACCGCTTTGCTCCGTTCAACGCCTTGTTGTTCTACAATGTCATCTGTGTGTCGAATGCCGGCAGTATCAATAAGTTTCATGGGGATCCCGCCGATGTTCATCATCTCCTCAATCGTATCGCGCGTCGTGCCGGGTATATCGGTGACAATCGCGCGAGCCGTTCCAACGAGTGCATTGAGCAGACTCGATTTCCCGACGTTCGGTTTACCGAGGATCGCGACATTAACGCCTTCTGTGATAAGTTTTCCCTCGGCAGCGGTTTCAAGGAGTGCCGTCAGATCGGTCTGAACCGAGCGTGCGGTTTCGAGTTGTGTTTCCACCTTCATGAAATCAAGATCTTCTTCGGGAAAGTCGATAGATGCCTCAATTTCTGCAAGTAAGGCTGCGAGCCGATCATTCAATCTATTAACAGTATCCGAAAGTTTCCCGGCGAGTGCTTCTACAGCGATTTTTCGGCTTAAATCCGTTTTTGAGGCAATGAGTTCGGCGACGGCTTCGGCTTGTGCAAGGTCCAGCTTCCCGTTTAGAAAGGCGCGTTTTGTAAACTCGCCCGGCTCTGCGACGCGCGCGCCGTTCCTCACCACGAGGTCTAAGACAGCCGTGAGCGGAACGACTCCACCGTGGCAATTGAATTCGACGATGTCCTCACCGGTATACGTTTTCGGTGCACGCATGACTCCGAGTAGAACTTCATCAATAATCTCATCGGATGCCAACCTATCAACGACGTGTCCGTAGGTAAGGGTATGCGTCGGCAGCTCTGTTGGCGGCACTTTGCGAGGTGATCGGAACAATTCCGCAGCTATGGACAGTGCAAGTGCCCCGCTGACTCGGACGATGCCGATACCGGCTTCACCGCGTGCCGTGGCGATGGCTGCAATTGTGTCGTGAAATTTCATGTTCTTCTGCTGACTACAGGCGCTGTGCTGTAACGACGACCCGTCGCATTTCACCCTCACCTTGGCTATAAGTAGAAACGATTTTATCCTCTTTTAGCGTGATATGGATGATGCGTCGGTCGCGCGCGGACATAGGTGCAAGTACAACATCTCTGCCGGTATATCTGACCTTCTCTGCGACTTGGTTTGCTATTTCAATGAGCCGTTCTTCTCTCCGCCCTCTGTAGCCTTCTATATCAACAAAAACGCGCCTTTTGGCGAGCGACACTTTATTGACGATACAATTGAGGATACGTTCAATTGCGTCAAGAGTCTGTCCATGTTTCCCGATAAGCAAAGCCGGACTGTCAGTAAGGATATTCAAGTGTGTACTACCGTCAACGGAGCTTATCTCAACTTTTGCGTCAACCCCCATCCGACTGAGAATTTCCTTAAGCACTGTCTCAGGTGCGGCGGAGACATCTTGTTTGAGCGTCGCTCGTATCTTCGCTGGTTTTGCCCCGAAGTTCAATATCCCTTTTGTCGGTTCATTGAGGATGTCGATAGTAACCTGTTCCCGTGTCGCCTCAAGTTCGCTGAGTGCGTTTTCAATTGCTTCCTCCACTGTTTCGCCTTCGGTTTCAATATAGTGTTGCACAGGTCGATTCCTCCTCTGTTAAACGTTTCGGGCAGCGAAGTCGCTGGTTACGGCGCAAAGCTGCGGTCTGGAGACTTTGCGCTATAAATTAGATTATGAATTCCGTTTCTGTCTGGCGTTATTCCGCTTCTTCCCATTCACTACGACAATCTCATCTTCATCTGTTGCATATCGGTTTTGCAGATACTGTTGTGCAACCGTTAATACATTGTTGCATAACCAATACAGTACAAACCCGGATGCCCAATTGTAAAAGATGAAAACGGAAATGAGCGGCATGAACTGCATCAACTTCATTTGCATGTTGTCAGTCGCTGGTGTCATATTTCCGACAAATTTCTGTTGGAGCCAAGTTGTCAAACCGTTGATGATCGGCAGGAGACGGATCGCATCTATCTGTGTGAAGATTAATGGTATTGTGAAAGGCAGATCGATGAGCGTATCGGGTGCCGAGAGGTCATCAATCCAAAGCATGAAAGGAGCACCGCGCAATTCAACAGCACTTCCCAAGAGAGCGAAGAGTGCCCAGAAGATCGGGATTTGTGGGAGCCACGGGATGCAACCCCCGAGCGGATTGACCCCGTTCTCTTTATAGACGCGCATCGTTGCTCGGTTGAGTTTCTGTGGATCATCTCTGTACTTCTCCTTCAATTCGAGAAGCTGGGGTTGGAGCTTCTGCATCTTCTTCATCGACTTATGCGCCCTATATGTGAAAGGGTAAGAGAAGATCTTCACAAGCGCGGTCAATAGGATAATCGAGATGCCGTAGTTTCCGAAAATGCTGTGAACGGCTTTGAACACCCAAAGCATCCCCCATGCGATGACCCCGAAAAACCTGAAGTCGATAATTTTGGACAAGTTTATGGCGGATTCCGTCGTTTCCGGGACATTCGGTGCTTTTATGGTCTTTAGAATGGTATCATCCTTGGGACCGACATATAACCGAAATTCGTGCACCTCTTTACTTTGAGGTGATAAATAAAAACCAGGAACGACGAGCGAGGCGGTGTCTGTCGGTGCAGTGACCGTAATATCGGTGTTTGCCTGTGGTGTTTCTGTGAGTCTATATGTTGCTGCAATCTGCGGATCAGGAATCATCAGGGCACTGAAGTATTGGCTATCCATGCCTGCCCAGAGGACTGTCTCTAAAGCTCGCTCCGGTTTGAGTTCTCGTTGGAGTTTGCCATTACCAATATAAACCTTCGCGCCCTCCTTACCGTGCCGTCCACGTTTCCCGCTCCTTTTTTCATAAGGGAGCAGATCGGCGTTGATACCGCGTCCCCACTGCAGTTCATATCCGTTAGCGGGTTCATTACCTCCCATAAGTAACGGTTCATCGGAGACGTTCTGGAAAGCGACGGTCATATCTACGAAATAGGAGTTGGCGCGGAAGACGAACTGCTTTGCGACCCGTAATTTGTCCCCAATGGTTGTGGTAAAGGTGAGCGTCTCCATGTCCTGGCCATCTGCAATGTTGATCTCGGATTTATCAGCCTTCCAAGTTGCGCGAAGTGCGTCAAGGGAAATTTGCGCGTTTCCGAACTTCAATGCAAGGCAGCTGAGTGCGTTCTCCGGGATAAGGTTTAAAGGGGCACCTTCCGGATCTGATCGGTCTGGAAAATTATTGAGTCGCCACTGTTTGGCGATGCCAAGTTTTTCGTTAAAGACGATACTATAGTTATCAGTCTGGACATGGACCATTGAATCGTCCGGACTCTCCTCAACCTGTGTCCAAAGATCGGGGCTGAGAGGTGCAGGGGTTCCGTCGGATGTTACCTGTGTTGTCGGATTGATTGGTGCTTCATCTGTGTCTGATGGCGTTGAGGTCTGTCCGGGGGTTGCGGATTCATCGGGTTGTGGTGCAAAGCGGTTGCCATAGAACAGGCTCCATGCGATCATTACAACAACCATTAGAACCAATGCGAGAATGTAGCGTGCGCCCATTGAGATAGGTGCTCCTCATTTCTTGTGTTTTGATGTCCACTATTTCAGTGGATCGAAGCCCCCTGGGTGATAAGGGTGGCATTTTGAAAGTCGTTTAAGTGTTAGCCAGCATCCTTTGAACATCCCGTACCGTTCCAAAGCCTCAATTGCGTATTGCGAACAGGTCGGATAGAAGCGACACGACGAAGGAAACAGAGGTGAGATAAAACGTTTATAAAAACGGATCGGGTATGTGAATAGCATCGTTGTTCTGCGTAGTGTGCCGTCTGCTGGCTGTTTTTCCTGCTGTTTTATTTTTTGATGCTGTTTAGCATGTGGCACGGTTCTGTTCCTCATCGGCGAGTGGAAAACGAAACAATGTTTTTTATTGTCGTGCGCTTGCTTGATTTATCCATCCTTTGTATTTAAGATAGCAGCCCTTTGGAATAGGTGCGCCAATCCGTTTCCTGCTTCCTGACATGTGAGTTGAGATGCGGGGGGTCTACCGACGACGACGACATCGTATCCTATCTTCATCTGTGGACGTAATTGCCGAAACGATTCACGGATTAACCTTTTGACCCGATTCCGCTGGACGCTTTTCCCGACTTTTTTGCTGACGGTTATCCCCAACCGAAGGACTTTGAAGTCAGTGTTTAGCACGTATATGACAAAGTAGCGATTCCAATACTTACTGCCCTTCTGATAGGCGAGTTGGAATTCCCAACGCTTTTTCAGTTTTACGGGATCTTGCATGGCTTAGTTGATATACAAGTATTTCCTCCAAGATGGGTGACACCCGCGAAAATGGCGGTTGAGCTGCAGATACGTTAAGATTGAAGGTGTTTTGGGTTGGCGTGCAAGTTTTAGCCGTGCCTCATAGAGCATTTTGCTGCCTTTTTTGTTATTACATTTTTTGCACGCTGTCACGACGTTTTCCCAAGTCGTCTCGCCGCCGCGAGAGATGGGCACCACATGGTCAAGCGTCAATTGCACGGTCGGAAACTCCTTATGGCAGTATTGGCATGTATACTGGTCGCGGACAAGGACGTTCCGCCGTGAGAACTTGACGACACTCCGAGGGACGTGAACGTACCTCACCAAACGGATGACGTGCGGCACTTTCACCGCAGCACTTGGTGAATTAATTTCGATATCTGAGACTTCTTCCGTCTGTGCGGTGCCTTTGAAAACCATTTTCATCGCACGTCGGAGGTTGCAAACGTTGATCGCTTCGTAGCTGGCGTTGAGTACTAAGACAGACATTTCCATTTGCAGTCCCTCTACCTTGAACGATTGGCTCTACAACATCATCTCTTATGTATTTTAACATATTTTCAGCGGAATTGCAACTAAAATTAGATGCAACCGATTCACGATTTTGTGTATAATATGTGATTATAAAAACACTCAGGCACGTAGAGAGGGTTCTGAATGCAGCAGAGGCTACGAAATATTACCGCAATTTTGAGTTGCGCATTTATATTGAATAGTTATGCGTCCGACATCCAATTTGTGGATGTTACAGAAGCAGTAGGTATTGACTTTGTACACGCTGGCGGTATTGATCACCACGTGGTACCAGCACTCGTCGGTTCGGGTGCAGCGTGGCGAGACTATGACAACGATGGTAAACTGGATCTCTATATTGTTAACAGTGCCTTGGTACGACCTGCACCAGATGCAGTACTACCGAAAAACGCGCTTTATCGAAGTAACCGAGATGGCACTTTTACGAATGTAACGGATGCTACTGGGGTTGGTGATACCGGTTGGGGGATGGGTTGCGCCTTCGCAGATTACGATAACGACGGGGATGCTGACCTCTACGTCACGAATTATAAGGCAAATGTTTTCTATCGAAACAACGGCAACGGCATCTTCAAGCGTTTCTCATCTGGGGCAGGTGGCATCGGAGATGACGGTTTCGGGGCTGGCATCGCATGGGGTGATTACGATGCGGACGGATACCTCGACCTCTACATTGGCAACTATATCGAATATAGCAAAGTCCCACAAGGCGATGAGGTCTTTTTCCCTTACGATTTCTTCGGACAAACGAACGTTCTCTATCTCAACAAGGGGGACGGCGGGTTCATCAATATTACGAACGCTGCGAAGGTGAACGGCGGGTTCCATCTGACGCTAGGTGTCAGCGCAGCGGATTACGACGCTGATGGCGATCTCGATCTCTATCTCGCTAACGATACCGACCAGAATATCCTCTATCGAAACGATGGCGAGTTAACCTTCACAAATACGAATCTTCCAGATGCAAGGAGCCGGACCGGCGACATCCGAAGCGGAATGGGGGTCGCTTGGGGAGACTATGATAACGACGGCGACCTGGATCTCTTCGTAACGAATTGGCTGGACGAAAATAACGTACTCTATAGCAATAATGGCGACGGCACTTTTACGGATGTATCGGCGCAGAGCGGGGTATTCACATCCGGACTGGGTAAAACGTGTTGGGGAACAGCGTTTTTTGACGCAGACAACGACGGCGATCTGGACATATTTTTTTCGGCAGGACATATTGATCCAGCATCGTGGGAAGCACACGGACAGGCGGATGTCTTTCTTGAGAACAACGGTGACGGGACCTTCACAGATGTTTCCGAGGGGGTCGGACTACGAGAAACCGATTCGCATGGTGTTGGCAGGGGTGTTGCCGTCGCGGACTACGATGCCGACGGCGATTTGGACCTACTTATCGTCAACAGCGGCGCGAAACCGACTTTGCTCCGAAACGATGGTGGTAATCAACAGCATTGGCTTCAAATTCGCACCGTCGGCACGGTGAGCAATCGGGACGGTGTCGGTGCGCTTGTAAAGGTGCGCGCAGGCGACCTCCACCAAATCCGGCAGGTAACAGCAGGGGACAGCTACCTCTCACAGAGCAGCCTTGACATCGAATTCGGGCTTGCGCATCACGATCGAGTAGATGAAATTGTCATTCAGTGGCCGAGCGGCATCGTGCAAATCTTGAGGGATATACAAGCAAATCAGCGGATTGTTGTTGAGGAGGCGGAAAAATAACTGGGAGTCCTCCGTACGATTTTTATAGGAAAATCTTTCAGTTGTCAACCGTCAAAGGGAATATTGCCAGTACAGTTTTCTCTGAAAACTGAGTACTAACAACCGTTAACGTAAAAAAGATTTGAATTTATGACCTATATGTGTT
>RKRO01000530.1 GCA_007571355.1 Candidatus Poribacteria bacterium
TAGCGAAATAGTTGAAAATTATCCAAACGACAAGTATGGTCCAAGTTGTCTGATTCTCGGATTCACCAGATCGAAAAGACCTCTGCATATTCAGTGTAGCTATCCATCAAGGCCTTTGATTAAGATCATTACTTTGTACGAACCTGATCCGTTCCGATGGATTAATTTCAAAACGAGGAAAAGAAATGTCTGACAACGTGGCTTGGAATGAAACTTTAGTTGAGAAGTATGTGACCTACACTATTGAGATAAATGGTCAGTTTGTTCTAATTGAGAATGTGCCTGCCCGAGTTAACGTTGATACGGGCGAAAAATACTTCTCGCCAGAAACTGTTGAGCGTTTACATCAAGCAGTGTGGGGCAAATGCCGTCCTATTCGCACTATCGCAACGCCTGTGTACGAATACGCCGAATTGGCCGAACAATAGGACGAAAACCTAACTTCATCTGAACAATTTCTTATTCTAAGACCTCACCAACTGCTAACGTAACAATTTCCACATCTTGCGATGCAGTCAGTTCACGCAGTTCTTCGGGGGTTCCTGTCAAGAGTGGGAAAGTGCCGTAATGGATGGGCAGAATCGCTGGCACGTTGAGCAGCTGTGCGGCATAGGCGGCTTCACGGGGTCCCATTGTGAAGTGGTCTCCGATAGGAAGGAGTGCTAGATCGGGTTGGTAAATCTCGCCGATAATCCGCATATCTCCGAAAACGTTTGTATCTCCGGCGTGGTAGATTTTGTAACCGTTCCTAAATTCAATCACGTAACCCGCGGGTTCACCGAGATAGACCGTTGTCCCATCTTCCTCTGTGAAACTGCTGCTATGGTTTGCGGAAACCATCGTTGCTTTTATGTTGCCGACAGTGACAGTGCCCCCCTTATTCATCCCAATTGTATTATCAACGCCTTGTTTACCGAGCCATCCTGCGATTTCGACGATAGACACGACTGTAGGCGAATGTTTTTTCGCGAGGGGTACAGCATCGCCGATGTGGTCGGCGTGTCCGTGTGTTATGAGGATTACGTCAAGTACGTCAAAGGTTTTGAGGGCATCGGGGCAGACGGGGTTGTTTGTCACCCACGGATCAATGAGAAGTGTCTGTCCATCTGCTTCTATTTTGAAGGTGGAGTGTCCAAGCCATGTTAGGCGAATACCGTTGTTAAGTTTCATTTTTTTTAATTATTCCTTGCGGTTCGGTCAAGTGGGTTGAATGACCAGCGATCCGCTCCGTAGATATGAAGCAATCCGTAGAAATACCGGATTTAGTCCCCTATTGCAAAAACTCTCCATTTCATTACGGGCTGCTGGAACGACTAAGAACCTATCTTTAAAACTTGCGCTGGCTTAAAACGATCTGCTTTAGTCTTTCTGCGATGATTTCTACTTCTCCCGGCATCAAGGTCTGCCCATTAATGAGGACACCGTTCGCGCCTGCGCCTGCAATGTCGATTGCGGGTTCGCCTTCCGCGAGTTGCTGAAGAATTTCGTTTCGTGTGATACCCAGGTGTACCTCATCAAATCGGATCTCGGTACGAGGCATCGGCTGCCCAGCTTCGGACGGGAAACTGCGATGGACTGTAACGCCTTCTATACCTGCGAAGACTTCGTTGTAATAGGTAACTTGATCTTCATAAGACTGCTGTAATCCTTCGTGATTTTGTCCCAAGTACCACTCTACAGCAGCGAGCAGCCCTATCAATTCTTCCTTACCCACTTTCATACCTCTGCCGATGAAAGGGTGCGGGGGGCCATTGAAAGTGATTGCTTCAATCAACGATTTATTTCCGACGATCAGTCCGCTGCTCTGGGGGCCGCACAACCCTTTGCCACCGCTAAAGAGTGCTAAATCCGCGCCCATCTGCGTAAAACACCAGAGGTTTTCAGGGGGTGGTAACTGTGCTGCAGCATCAACGATAAATGGGACACCGTGTCTTTTGGCGATTGCGATGGCTGCTTCATAAGACACCCAGAGGTGTTCTCTACCGGGATTGGCGAAGTAGAAGATGGCAGCGGTTTTTTCGGTAATGGCGTTTTCTAATTCGGTGGGTGTTGTCCCCTTCTCATCGCCTATCTCTACGAATGTGACACCAACTTGGCGGACGGCAAAGTCGTATCCGACGCGACCGTGGCGATGGACAATGACTTCGCTTTTCATAGACGCGTCGAGATGCGGTAATTTCTCACGCTTGGCTGGATCCAGTCCGGTGATACACGCGGCGGTGCTGAGGGTTAGGGCAGCGGCGGCACCACAAGAGACATAAGCCGCTTCATTGTGGGTGAGTTTTGCGATCTCTTCACCGACGCGTTTTTGGAGTTCGATGATGTCTACGAAGTGCTTAGAAGCATCAGCCATCGCAGCGATAACCTCGGACGGCATAATGGAGCCTCCGAGCCGTGTAAGCGTTGCGTTGCCGTTAATCACTGTGCGGATGCCTAAGCGTTCATAGATATTCATGTTTTGGAGTCGTCAGTAGTCAGTACGGTTTTTCTACGAAAAAACCTTTCAGTTATTGGTTAAAGAAGTTGCTGTGGTATTGCGTCAACCTGTAGATTTCACCAGAAATCTTGACACCGCAAGATCCCTCTTAACTGACGACTGATAACTAACAGCTATTTATCCAACCTCTTCGCCGTCTAATTTACCGACTTGTAGATCAATTTCATCGCGCGATTCTATTTTATCGACTTTACCATCCACCATGTGGAAGATACGGTCGGAGACATCTAACATCTTGTGGTCGTGCGTTGCTGTGATGATGGTTACACCGTTTTCAGCGTTGAGTCGACGGAGCAGCGCAATAATTTCTAACCCAGTTTTGGTGTCAAGGTTTCCTGTCGGTTCGTCAGCGAGGACGATGGCTGGATCGTTCGCGAGGGAACGTGCGATTGCGACGCGCTGTTGCTGTCCGCCAGAGAGTTCCAACGGCTTGTGTTGTACGCGATCACCGAGTCCAACGAGTGAAAGCAGGTCAACACCCTTTTCCCTACTTTCGTCGGCACTCATACCCGCAAAGATCATCGGCAGTGAAACATTTTCGAGTGCTGTCATGACTGGGATGAGATTGAAGGACTGAAAGATATAACCAATCTTTCGGCAGCGGAGCCATGCGAGTTCGTAGGCATCGAGTTGTGCGATGTCTACTTCGTCAATGTAGACTCTGCCTTCGGTCGGTTTATCGAGTCCGCCGATCATATTGAAGAGCGTTGATTTTCCTGAACCGGAGGGACCCATGATGGAGATGTATTCACCGCGTTGGATTTGGAAGTTGACACCGCGGAGCGCATCAACGGTCTGCGTCCCCATCTCATAGCGTTTAATCAAGTTCCGCACGCGAACTGTATTTTCTTTCGGTAGGACGCGTTGGAACTTTTCTGGTGTCTCGGCGAGAATTGCGTTCACATCGCTTATTTCTGTCGGCATATTCATTTTTTTTCTCCAGTAGATGACTATTAAAGATTCGCAAGTTGGAAGTGTTCTGAAGTCTGTGAAGTTGTGCTTGTGTTCCAATGACTTTAGCTGCACTTTACAACTTTATTACTTACCGTTTCTGTAGGAATCCAAAGATGCCCTGTTTTTCAGGTTCGGGTTCTGGTGTTGCAGGCGCGTTCTGACGGTTGTCAGGGATAGCGAACCCGATGAAGTTCCGTTTACCGAGTTGCTGCATAAACGTGAAGAGCGATGTTTCAGCCTCTTTTCGGGTCAGCTGGTACTGATTTTGAACGCTTTTGACGATCTGTGAAATGGTGTGCTTACCATCACACTTCTGCCATACATAACTTCCGATGGAATCCAACACAATCACTCTTTTATTTGGGAGCATGAAGAGTTTGCTGGCAAGCCGGATCCAGAGTTTGTCTTTTTGGGGGACGACGAGCGACGCCTCGCCTTTGTCGTCTATCTCCCATGTAATTAACTGGTTGCGCACAGGAAACGATTTCATGACC
>RKRO01000299.1 GCA_007571355.1 Candidatus Poribacteria bacterium
CGGTTCGTAGTAGTGCGATTCATCGCACGTCCACAACGCAATAACGGGCAATGAATGGTTTCCTTACGACAAACATTAGCCACTCTAAAACTCAATCTTGATGCAATACTAATCTTCGTCTTGGTCGAGAGATACATGAAGTCCGAGGGTTTGGAGTTCGCGGACTAACACTTTGAACGATTCGGGTGTTCCGGGTGGTTCGGGATTTAGCCCTTTCACAACCGATTCATAGATCTCTCTTCTGCCGAGAACATCATCCGATTTGAGCGTGAGCATTTCTTGAAGCGAGTGCGCTGCGCCGTAAGCTTCCAATGCCCAAACCTCCATTTCGCCGAGCCGTTGTCCGCCGTGCTGTGCCTTACCACCCAAGGGTTGTTGTGTAACGAGAGAATAAGGGCCGGTGGAGCGGGCGTGCATCTTATCCGCGACGAGGTGGTTCAATTTGAGGAAATAGACATAGCCGACTGTCACCTCTTGTGCAAACGGTTCACCGGTTCTACCGTCAAAGAGTATGCTTTTACCGGTCTGTTTGCTCCGTGCGGGGAGATCGGTTTTCCCGAGCATTTCAAAGACTTCAGTTTCGGTTGCGCCATCAAATACAGGGGATTCGACGTGAATACCGAGCTCGTGGCACGCCCATCCGAGGTGAATTTCCAATATCTGACCGACGTTCATGCGAGAAGGCACACCCAACGGATTCAAGACCAACTCAACGGGCGTACCGTCGGGTAGGTATGGCATATCCTCAGCGGGCAGAATTTTAGCAACAACGCCTTTGTTGCCATAACGTCCTGCCATTTTATCACCGATAGAGATGGGACGTTTGCTGGCAACATAGACTTTGACACGTTTGATAACACCAGGCTTGAGTTCATCACCCATCTCCAATTGTTGAAGTGCATGTTCTTTTTCCTCGGTGTAAGCGGTTATCCGTCCCTGTGCCATCTCTTCGATGCGTTGAATGTGTTCTCGGACTTCCGTATCGGTAACGCCGATGTCGGAAAAGGACAGACTGCACGCTTTCCGTGCCTTCTGATAGTCCGCATCAGAGACATCGTCTCCGACGGATAGTGACGATTTCGGGTCGAAAACAGCGGTAATACGCCAAACGCTTTCGATTTTGAGGGTTTTGGCGGTTTGGCTGAGTGCGTCTTTCTCTTCTGCAGTCAGTCGCTGCCCGGCAGGTACGGGGTGTGCGGGGAAATCGCTACGTGCCTTTTGATAATCGGCCTCGGAAAGTTTTTCTCCGGGCATTAACGGACACTCTGGATCAAAGACCTCCTTAATTACCCAAAATGCGTCTGCTTGTAAATCGGGGTAAATTGCACTGAAATTCTCCCAGTCAGTTTCAGAAAATTCTTCAGCTTCAACGAATGGGCATCTGGTATCTTCGACTGCGCTGATAACAGCCTGCTCAAATTCTGTGCGCGTTTGGGGCTCTAATTCAAAGTCATCGTCGAGCCCATAAAATTCATAGGTATCGGGGTCGAGACCAGCGGTCAGCAGTATCCCGAATCGTGCGTTCGTTGCGATGAGTGCTTCTATGAGATACTCGGTGTCCGGTTCATCTTTGGGACCTTCGGCATCGGTGTCTGCGTCCTTGGGTAAAGCGATTGCAACGACACTCTGATCAGCACCGATCAGTGAAATACCGGCGTGTGGGCCCTGCTCACTTGTGGCTATGTCTTCTTGGTGCCTTATTTCGGCATTTCCGAGGAACGGTTCACAAACCTGTCCGAAATATTCCTGCGCTGCGGTGAGCGTCCCCGGCGTTGACGCTTCGGATATTCCGACATCTTCAAAAGCGAATGCTTCAGATTCATCGTTGTCGGGGTCTGTAGCTCTGTCGTCTGCAGCGTCTGGGGTATACAGTTCCAATGTCGGTATCGGTTCAGGGACGCTGGTTACCTTGTAGTGTTGCTCAGCCGTAAAGACTTCGGCGGCGGTATCTTCCGTCACCGTGTAATATTCCTCTGCGGTGGAGCCGGCGGTATAAGCGTCGAACATCTCGGCAGTCAGTATATCACCTGTATTCGCGAGCGGTTCGGAGTCCGCGACTCCTAAAAGTGGGGCTGTGAGTTCGCGTCCGATGAGCGTGTTACGAATTTCTTCATCTTTTCGACGGCGGATCGAAGCCGTTTGTTGTCGCCAGGTTTCCTCAATCTGCTTACGTTTCGATTCATAGCGCAGTTCGTCAACCATTGAGGGTGCGGCATCTGTTTGCCAGTTCCCGCGCCGGTGTGTCGTATCGGGTTTACGAGAAAATACCTTCACATCAATGACGACCCCTTCAACGCCTGGGCGGACATAAGCGGAGGCATCGCGCACGTCTTTAACTTTTTCACCGAAGATTGCTTGTAGGAGTTTCTGTTCCGGGCCGCCCTCGCTTTCCCCTTTCGGTGTAATTTTTCCGACAAGAATACTCCCCGCTTTAACGACGCTGCCGACGCGGATAATACCTTCCTCGTCGAGTTGGCTAAGCCGTTGCTCACTGACGTTTGGGATGTCGCGTGTGATTTCCTCTGGACCGACCTTCGTTTCGCGCGCCTCTATCTCAAATTCCTCAATATGAATAGAGGTAAACGTATCCTCCTTGATAAGGGTCTCACTTATAAGGATAGAGTCTTCGTAGTTGTGTCCCCCCCAGGGCATGTAAGCACACAGTATATTTCGCCCGAGTGCAAGTTCACCATTTTCGGTAGAGGTGCCGTCAGCGATCACTTGCTCGGCTTCGACGGTGTCCCCGACTGTGACGATGGGACGTTGATGGATACAGGTGCCGCTGTTGCTTCGCTTGAATGTTTGAAGTTTATAGACATCGTATCCCAATTCACTGAATGTATTCTCACCTTCATCCTGATGGAGTGTTTCGCCTGTATAGATAAGGATTTCGTCAGCGGAGACACTTGTGACGGTGCCTGCGCGCTTTGCTGTAATAAGTGCGCCGGAATACCGTGCTGCGGGTTCTTCCATGCCTGTGCCGACGAGGGGTGCTTCTGGGCGGATCAGCGGGACGGCTTGGCGTTGGTGGTTTGCGCCCATCAATGCGCGGTTTGCGTCTTCGTGTTCCAGAAAGGGTACAAGGGCTGCGGAAATTCCGACGATCTGCTGGGGTGCGACACCGATGTAATCAATCTTTTCCATCGGCAGGGATAAGACATCTTCACCACTGCGGACGGGGAGTAGCTGCCCCGCAGTATCTGAATTACCGTTTTGCGCTGCATTGCGCGGGGTCGCCTTCGCTGCAATATGAACAGAGTCCTCGCTATCTGCCGTGAGATATTCAACGGGGCCTGAAATGGAGCCGTTTTCTACTTTCTGATAGGGTGTCTCTATAAACCCGTAGGGGTTTATCCGCCCATAGCAGGCAAGCGACACGATAAGTCCAATGGAGGGCCCTTCAGGGGTTTCCAAAGGACAGACACGTCCGTAGTGTGTCCGGTGTACGTCCCGAACGGCGGCGGTTGCTCTATCCCGATGGAGTCCACCGGGACCGATGGCTGAGATACGCCGCTTGTGGGTCAATTCATCGAGCGGATTAATTTGTTGCATGAACTGCGACAATTGGTTTGACCCGAAGAATTCGCGAAGTGCCATCATAAGCGGTTTCGGGTTCATGAGCTGAGAGGGAACAACTTTCGCGATATCGCTGTTGGTGCTCAATCGTTCGCGCGTGGTTCTGCGAATGTGAAGCAACCCCATTCTGAATTGGTTCTCCAGCAGTTCACCAATCACACGAACGCGTCGGTTTCCGAGATGATCGAGATCGTCTTTCGGTTTAAGACCGTTATGTACCTTGAGGAGATAATCTACCGTAGCGGCAATATCTTCGGGCCGAAGCGTACGGAACGTTTCCGCTGGCGGTTCTCCGTAAACAGGTAGCCCTTGAAATTTGCGATTAAGTTTATATCTCCCCACGACCCCTAAATCATACCGGTGTGCGTCAAAAAGCAGCCATGAGAGGTGTTTGCGTGCATTCTCTTTACTGGTAGCATCGCCCGGCCTCAAGGTCCGGAAAATGGTAAGGAGTGCTGCATCTTGTAGGCTGTGTTGTGGATCGTAGTCTGCTTGTCGGTCTCGCTCCAAGGTATTCCGCAAGAATCCGATACGCCGACAGTCCTCTTCATCGAGTACTGTGAGTGCTTCAACGCCAGCTTCTTTGAGACGTTCCAACTCGGTTTCGGTGAGGAGCGTATTCGCCGTAAGCAGGACTTCGCCGGTTTCTTGGTGGATAATATCTTCGGCACAGACCCTATCCTGCCCTTCATCCGGGACGATCTGTTCAGCGGTGAACGCTTTTTTCCCGTAACGGGCGCGCGCCGCTTCATATTCCGAGTTCGTTAGTACCTGCCCGACGGTGAATTCAGAGCCACTGCTGTGGGTATCAAGGACCCGTTGGAACAGCTCTGTTTCAAACCCCTTCCATTTTCTGCGGAGGTTTGTGCGTTCATTATATGTCAACTCTTGCCCGACTTCGAGGGGGCAGTCCTTTTCTGTTACTTCAGTAACGCGGTAATGTTTCTCAACCTCAATATCTGGGTAGTCTTTCTTTGCCTGCCGGAATGCTGCGGTATTTAATAAATCCCCGGGGTTAACCTGTCTTTCGGGGCCTTTAACATGTGTGACTTCCCATCCGGCGAGGACAAGGCGTTCCGTTTTGGCGTAAAGTTTGAGAATGTCTGCGTCCGTCTGCCAACCGAGGGCGCGGAGTAGGACAGTCGCTGGTAATTTTCTACGTTTGTCGATGCGGACATAGATATGGTCCTTAGAATCTATTTCAAATTCGACCCATGCGCCGCGGTAGGGAATAATCTGAGCGGTTGGGGAACGTCTGCCTGTTGATGACGATTTTTCAAGGAAAATAACGCCCGGCGAACGATGCAGCTGGCTGACGATCACACGTTCACTGCCATTAACAATGAAGCTGCCGTTCTCTGTCATTAACGGGATCTCGCCGAGATAGACATCCGATTCTCGGATATCTACGACGTGCGGTTCGTCCGCATCTGGATCGGCTTCACGCAGAACGAGCATGATACGGGCGGTAAGGGATACTTGATACGTTACGCCGCGCGCGATACACTCTTGCAACGTATATTTCGGTGTACCCAGGGTGTAACTGACGAATTCAAGGCTATTGACCTCCGAAAAGTCGAGAATCGGAAAGACTTCTTTAAACACTGCTTGGAGGCCTGTATCTGTACGTTCATTAGCTGAGACATTTCGCTTTAAAAAGGCATCATACGAAAGTTTTTGGGTTTCTATAAGATTCGGAAGTTCTGTCCGAACATTTGTTTTGGCGAATGAGATTCTCGTGTTTTTCTGGCTGGACTTTTGGTTCACTGAATAGAGTCCCCCTATTTGGCGGTGGTTACGCAGCTTTTATGAATAGACTTTGCGAAAAAGTCTGCCTCCGAGATGCTTTTCTATTTTAATATGGCAATACAGCATAGCATAACAGAATATTATACATTATAATTCATAGAATGTCAAGAAAAAAAATATAAAAAATACATTTTTTCCATTTTTTATCGTAAAACCCATCATGATTGGAACACATCAAGCCAAAGCGATGCCCGCTGCTTCCCCCCTACTTGCGGGGGGAAGGGGTATTTTCCTAAAAGTGTTTATTTATTTTCGGATTTCACGATAGACCGAATTTTTTGATGCGACAAACAAAGGGTGTGTAAATATTTTGGCAGTGTTCCCTTACAGAGCCGGTTTTACCCGACAGCCCTTCGTCAATACACATAGCACGCCGCTGGCGTGCAGAAACTTGGGCATCCGGTTTGCTATAGACATACCACGCCGCTGGCGTGAAGAGGGCTTTATCTGTTAAAGCGGCTGCTTTGCTCCAGCGGAGCCACATGTCTATAGATAAAGACGGATAACCTTCTTGCACTCCAACGGAGTGCTATGTAAACAAACCTGTTCTGTCGAAAAAAATAATGCTATGCCCAAAACTTTACACGCCCACAAACAAATGGAATATTGACACACCGAATGCTATCTGCTATACTCAAGATCAAACCCCGACTGTGAAGAGACAACGTTATGGAGGTCAATATGGGAACTATTCTAACGCCGCAACCTGTTAAAGCCGTTATCGGCGTGCTGACAACAGACCCTTGCCTCCTCCCTACTGTTTATGCGGTGCTTGGACAACATCTCGGCCCCATTGATTTCACAAGCGAATTGATGCCTTTTACAAGCACAACGTATTATGAAACTGAGATGGGTCAGAACATCCAAAGACAATTTATCAGTTTTGAAAGGCTCGTTGATGCCGGTACGCTGGCGGAGATGAAACTGTTCACAAATACAGTGGAACAAATGTATGCGTTAGAAAAGCCCAGTGGAAATGCACGCCGCGTGAATTTAGACGCGGGGTACCTTTGCTTGGCAAAGTTAGTGCTTGCATCCACAAAGGATCACGCGCATCGGATCTATCTGCGCGAGGGTATTTATGCGGAAATTACGCTCCGCTTCTATCGCAAAACATTCCAACCGTGGGAGTGGAGTTATCCTGACTACCGATTACCAGCATATATTGCTATCTTTAACGAAATTCGCAAAATTTATAGGAATCAATTGGAAGATGCAAAAATCTCTTAAACAAAGGCGAGGCACTGAGACCTCGTATCCTACGAGAATGTACTATGCCATTCTTATCAGTGTTCTTTGGGCATACGCTATCTCCGGCATAAACGCGGAACCGCCGGCAACGGATACCCGCGCCCGGGCACGCGACATCGGCATTCAGATCGGGACGCTTCCGACGGGGACGCACAACGCGATCACCGATGTCTCTGGCGTAAAAGTTGGACACGTCACGTTGAATGAAGGCGATTCAATTCGTACGGGTGTCACCGCTATTCTGCCGAGTGATGATATTTGGACAGCGCGCCTGTTCGGTGCGGCGCATACCATCCACGGCAACGGCGAAGCAACCGGGATCGCGCGGATTAACCAAGCAGGTTGGGTCGAATCTCCAATTTTACTCACGAACACGCTCAGCGTTGGTGCGGTTCATGACGGTGTTGTCCGTTACATTGTCAAACGGTATCCAGATAACAACATCGTGCTGCCGATTGTGGCGGAATGTTACGATGGCGGTCTGAACGACATCAGCGGCCTCCATGTCACAGCGGAACACGCGATTGAAGCCATTGCGCGCGCGACCGATGGTCCCGTTGCTGAAGGCTGTGTCGGCGGTGGCACTGGCATGCGATGCTACGGATTCAAAGCCGGTATCGGTACGTCCTCCCGCGTCTTACCCGAAGATCGCGGCGGTTGGACAGTCGGTGTCCTTGTCAATTCCAACGGCGGCAGACGGCATCAATTGCGGATTGACGGTGTCCCCGTCGGTGGCGAAATCGCTGACCCGCCGAGGCCGACCAGAGACGGTTCGTTTATTATTGTCATTGCGACGGATGCGCCGTTAACACACCGCCAACTGAAACAGTTAGCGATCCGCGCAACACATGGACTCGCTCGCACCGGCACACCGAGTACGAACGGCAGTGGCGAATTCGTTATCGCGTTTTCGACTGCAAATATCTTTCCGAGCCGGACTGAAACCGGTACCTTTCAGATTGAAATGCTCACCAATGGAAACTTAAGCTCACTTTTCCAAGCCGTTATTGAAGCGACCGAAGAGGCTATTGTCAATTCAATGACGATGGCAACAACAACGACCGGACGCAACGGCAGGACAATGCGTGCAATTCCGTTGGCGGAACTCCAAGCAGTGATGAAAGCGCATGGACGTTAATCAGGATTTAGACCCCGCCAGCAAGTTTCGCACCGGGCGCGAGGGCCTCAGGCACTCGCTCGTAATGTGAAAATTCCAACGTAAACGCGCCCCGTCCCTGCGTCATCGAACGGAGACGAGTTGTGTATTGAAATGTTTCTGATAACGGGATAAAGGCGTTGATCATGTCCTGTGTCAATTGAGATACGTTTCCTGTTTCGGAGGTATTTTGTGCCACGCTTTCGTTAATATGTGCGCGGCGTGAATTCAGATCCCCGATAACTTTACCGATATGTTCATCCGGAACGGTGATGTGTATGCGCATAATCGGCTCTAAGATTAAAGGATTCGCCTTTCTGACAGCGTTCTCAAAAGCGTGGACGGCTGCCGCCTCATAAGCGATCTGTGAGGAATCGGTTGGGTGACAGGAGCCGCCCGTGAGCGTTACCTTCACGTCTTGCATCGGGTATCCGATGCGGGGGCCTGTTGCCATGGCACCCTCAAGGGCTTTCTCAATGCATGGAACGTAGGGTCTCGGAATCTGCGTTTCGACGGTGTTATCCTCAAACTGAAAGCCTTCGCCGCGGGCTAACGGTTCGACAGTGAGTTGTACATCGCCATAGATTCCCGCTTCGTCAGTCTTATGGATGTGTTTCCCACGGCCATCGGCAGTTGTACTTACGGTTTCACGATAGGCCACTTGGAGTTTACTCACCCGCGCGTTCACCCCAAACTCACGGACCATCCTATCTGTCAAGATTTCGAGATGAAGTTCACCCATTCCAGAAATAATTCGCTGTCCGGTTTCCTTGTCAATGCCGACGGTGAATGTTGGGTCTTCATCCATCAATTTTTCGAGCGTTTCCTCGAGAGCATCTGCCTCGCTTGCGCGTTCAGGTTCAATCGCAATGGAGATAACAGGTTCAGGAAAGTTGATGGACTCTAACAAAATCGGTTTTTTCGGATCCGTCAGTGTATCCGCGGTTTTTGTGTCTTTAAGCCCGACGAGTGCGACGATGTCGCCGGCATAAGCTGCATCAACGGTCTCCTCTTTATTGGCGTGCATTTTCAGGATGCGATTGACGCGCTCCTGTTTCTTGGCACGGACGTTATAGACTGCCGCGCCGCGCCTGAGCGTGCCAGAATAAATTCGGCAGTAGACGAGTTTATCCACGGTTGGATGGCTCGCAACTTTGAACGCCAAGGCTGAGAAGGGAGCAGTGTCGTCTGCAGGACGTGTCACTTTATCTGTTTCGGTGGGGTCTCCTATGCGCTTGGAACGTCTGCTGTTAGAGGCCAGTTGTGGTGCTGCCCCTTCAATAGGTGGCACATCAACAGGCGATGGCAAAAAATTGATAACTGCATCGAGTAGCGGTTGGACCCCTTGGTTTTTTAGGGAGCTTCCACACAGAAGGGGTACGAAAGCACCGTTTAGCGTTGCTGTGCGAACAGCCGTTCGGAATTCATCGTCTGTAATTTCTTCGCCGCCCAAGTATTTTTCAAGCAATATTTCGTCTTCAACGGCGACAGTCTCAAATAGGTTTTCTCGGGCTGCTTCCACCTCATCTTGGAGGTGTGTCGGGATTTCCGCCGCTATATAGGTCTGCCCTTGGTCTGCTGCGTCCCACCGTAACGCCTTTTGTGTTACCAGATCAATAACGCCTTCAAATGCTGTTCCCTCTCCGATGGGGAGTTGGAGTGGCAGCGGATGCGCGTCCAACCGTTCTCTTATCATTTCCAAGACGCGTGCGTAATTCGCGCCGACTCTGTCCATCTTATTCACAAATACGATACGCGGTACACGGTAGTGGTCGGCTTGTTGCCAGACGGTTTCTGATTGCGGTTCCACGCCGCCGACGGCGCAGAAGAGTGCGACAACACCGTCCAAGACGCGTAAAGAACGTTCTACTTCTACTGTGAAATCGACGTGTCCGGGGGTATCAATGAGATGAATTGCGTGGTCACGCCAGAAACAGGTTGTTGCGGCGGCGGTGATTGTCACGCCGCGTTCCCGCTCTTGTACCATCCAATCCATCTCAGCGGTGCCGTCATCGACAGCCCCGATTTTATGTTTTTTGCCGGTGTAGAAAAGGATTCGTTCGGTGGTCGTCGTTTTGCCGGCATCTATGTGCGCTGCAATTCCGATGTTGCGTACATTTTGAATAGGATATTCGCGTGCCATATTTTTAATTATTTCTTGCGGTTAAGGTACCTGGCTGTTGTTCCACTGAAGAACGACACCGAGTAAGCCGGGATTCCATTCCATAAGCAGTTGATATGTCTTCGGTGCTTCTTCGCCCTGGACGCGATGACTAATCAACGGCACAACGTCAAATCGTTTCTCAGCGATGAGTGCCAATAGCAAGCGACTGTCATCTTTAAGTGTCCAGTAGTTCGGGGAAGATTCTTGACGCGGACGCACGGCGTTGTGCGCGCCGTAAAGGATCAGTCCTTTTTTGTGTACATCGCGATAGAAATTCACCTTCGGGGTCTCGCCGCGTGTGCTTGCCAATAGCACGACGCGCGCCCCCCATCCGGCTACATTTAAAGCAGTGCTGACTGCATCTGGGTGTCCAGTTGCTTCAATCACTACAATTGGGCCGTCCCCATCTGTAATAGCACTTAACTGCTCAGAGAAATTAGCGTCTTCAGGGTTGAGGGTACAGTCGGCTCCCATCCTTTTGGAGATTTCAAGACGGCCGTCGGTGAGGTCTGCAGCGATAACCGGTAGCGCGCCACTGAGTTTCGAGAGTTGCAGGGATAGTAACCCGATGAGTCCTTGTCCTAAAATGAGTGTGGCTTCTCCCAATTCAATCCGCGCCTTTCGGACCCCTTGTAGTGCGATCGCGCCGAGATTAAAGAAAACCGCCTCATCGGACGGAACATCAGCCGATCCCACTTTTAGCAAGCGGTCCGGTGTGGTTACAAAGTGGCTGGTGTGTCCCTGCGTTGAGGCGACACGCTCACCGACTTTATAACTCGTGACGGCTTTCCCGACCTCAATCACTGTGCCGATATTGCTGTAACCTGGGCGGGATGGATACCGACCTTGTGCGTTGGGGAGCCCTAACAAAAAGGCACGTTCCGTGCCGGGACTGATAAGCGTGCAGTCTGTCGCAACAAGGACTTCACCGTCTCCCATGGGAGGTAACGTGAATGTTTCAACCTCAACCTTGGCACGACTTGGCCAAACAACGCGTTGTGCTTTTATCAAAACCTGACCTCATTCTAAAAAAGATAGTTGTTTCTGTGCAGTATACCACAGAAACAACTATCCGTCAAACATTAATCTGTGAACGAGGTCTGTAAATATTCTGTCAAAGGGGTTTATGCCCCTCGGAAATTACAGACATCCCTATCAGGGCGCGGGCTCCTCTTTCGTGTTCCGCCTTCCAATCGGGCAGGGGGACCCTGCCCCTACGAACAGTGGCGAAAACTTTACACGCCCTTCGCGAACTGCAGGATAAAGCCCGGTTCACTGTGTTAATTATCTGTCTGATGTGGAAACTCTCACTGTAACATATCCACTACGAAGTCCATCAACGGATTTGACATAAAGGAGGACTTTTTCCTTATTCTGTTTTTTCAGTTCTGTCGTAAGTTCGCTATAGGTGTCCAAGTTGTCAATTGGTTCCCATTCGATCTCTTGAATGAGGTGCCCGGGTCTGATCCCTTGTCTTGCGGCATCGCTATCATCTGCGACTTCTGTGACAATCACGCCCTTTTCGTTTGAAGGGTATCCATAACGTTCAGCAATAGAAGGTGTCAGGTTTCGGACGCGTAGACCAGCGAACATGTCTACTTGCTCTTCCTGAATGACTTTACCTTCGGCTCTGGCGACGGCTTCTGCGGTGCGCTCTGCTAATTTGACAGTGAGTTGTTTTTCTTGCGTGCCTTTTCGGAGCACTTTTAGTTTAATAGATCTGCCTACTTTCTTGGCAGCGACAGTGTACCGCAGATGCTCCATATTCTGAACAACTTCACCATCAAATTCAAGGATAATGTCTCGAGACTGAATACCGGCTTTTTCAGCAGGACTGCCTTGGATAACTGACGCAACAACGACCCCTCTCGGTTCTTCAAACTGAAGTTTATCAGCTAAATTATGATCCACGGGTTCCATCATGATTCCGAGCCAACCGCGTACAATTCTTCCGTCTTCAATCAGGGAGGGCATAAGTTGCTGTGCCATGTTGCTTGGAATAGCGAAGCCGATACCGATATTGCCCATGGAGAACCCACCTGTGGCAATCAAAGTATTAATGCCCACCAATTCACCACGAATGTTAATCAGGGCACCGCCGCTGTTCCCTCGGTTAATGGGTGCGTCTGTTTGAATAAAATTACCATACGCAACCATACTATTGCTACCTCTGCCTTTCGCACTAACGATTCCACGCGTCACAGTCTGCTTCAAACCGAGGGGTGATCCGATTGCGATAACCCATTCACCCACCTCAAGTGCGTCCGAATTGCCGAACTGCAGTGCGGATAGGTTATCTGCATCAATCTTAAGGAGTGCCAAATCACTGCCGCCACCATTACGTTGCCCAGGATCGCTGCCGATTAACTCCGCGGGATATTCGCGCCCGTTTGCCAGTGTAACGGTGATGTGGTCAACGCCGTCAATGACATGGTTGTTTGTTAAAATGTAACCGTCCTCACGAACGATGACACCGGAACCGAGGCCTTCTTCGATGCGATCAGGTTCCCTTTCGGGTTCACGTCTTGAGTCAAAATCGGGGCCGAAGAAAAATCTGTAAAAATCATCACCAAAAGAATTTCTCGGCATTCGTCTTTGATCCCGTTTGGTTTTCGTTGTAATTTGCACAACTGCTGGACGTGTCTGTTCTACCAAATTAATAAACGCTCGATTTGCGCGTTCGAGATACTGAAAATCTTCTTCTGATGTTTGAAATGTATCGTTTGTCTGTCCGATTGCAGTTTGCAGCGTCAATTCATCTGTATCCCAACCGATAACGAGTGCGGTGACAACGATGAGTGCTGCTAAAATCATAAGGACCCGCGTAGGTTTCTGAAATGTCTTTCTGAATGTCATGAGATAACCTCCAATGTAATCATTTTTTTTACGGAGTGTCCAAATCCCATAGGGGGACCGGAACTGTCTTTTTAGATTTTTTGCGTTTGCATCATAGAGACACACCTATTGAAAAAAAAAGTTGCAAAAAAGTTGGGAAAATTAGGTTTGTTTGAAAAGGGGACAGCGTGCCTCAATTTTTGCTCATTCCCGGCGTGAAATCCGATCCACGTGTTCACGGACGATGTGTTCTGGACAGAGCCGTATAAAAAGCCATGTTCCGGGAACAAGAATAACAAGGACACCTACAATAATATCGTCAAATCGACCGATGATCGGCAGAAAATCGAAATCGAGCGGATTAATTAAATAGAGGATAGCGAAAGCGATTGCGAATAATTCGGCGCAGATAAAGATCGCTTTTCGATAGATTGGAACGCGTTCATCGTTAAACAGCCGCCACGCCAATTTAACGAAATTTGGGAAATGGAGGAGGAGACGGAAAAGACGCAAGGAACCGAGTCCTCTACCACCAAAGAAAAAAGGGTTCATCATGACATAACAGTTTACCAAAACTGCTTTTTATGTGCAAGTCAATTTTCTTTTTAATATTTGAATTACGGTTTTCAGAATTATCGGAATTAAAGGTTTACCTTGACCGGTCTATGCT
>RKRO01000279.1 GCA_007571355.1 Candidatus Poribacteria bacterium
ACAGAATACATCATTAATACTTACGGCGACAGAAGCCTTGCATTCGTTAAAGGCGAGGGACCTTACCTCTGGGATGCCGATGGCAAAAAATACCTCGACTTCCTTGGCGGACTCGCCGTTAACGGCTTAGGGCATTGCCACCCAAAAGTCGTCGAAGCCATCCGTGAACAGGCTGGTAACCTGCTCCACACGTCCAACCTCTACTATATTCAACCGCAGGCAGAACTCGCGAAACTGCTCATTGATAACTCCGATATGGATCAATGTTTCTTCTGCAATAGCGGTGCCGAAGCCAACGAGGCAGCCATCAAACTGGCACGCAAATACACCAAAGACAGCGGCAACACAGAGGCTTATGAAATCATCACGATGAACAACTCGTTCCATGGACGGACAATGGCAACCATCACCGCTACCGCACAGACGAAATACCATGTCGGGTTTGAACCAATGCTTGAAGGTTTCACATACGTACCCTTCGACGATTTGGAAGCGACAGAAGCTGCTATTACCCCAAAAACCTGTGCCATTTTAGTTGAACCCATCCAATCCGAAGGCGGCGTGAATATGCCAAGCGAAGGCTACCTTCGAGGCTTACGCGAACTCTGTGATAAACATAATCTGCTACTCATGTTTGACGAAGTACAAACAGCAATGGGAAGATTGGGCACATTCTTCGGTTACCAGAGTTACGGCGTTGTGCCGGATGTGATTACGATGGCAAAAGCACTCGGTAGCGGTGTACCCATCGGGGCCATGTTAGCAAAACGGCACATAGCAGAGAGTTTCGTGCCCGGCACCCATGCAGCGACCTTCGGTGGAAACCCGTTAGTCACTGCGGCAGCATCCGCAACCGTCCGAACAATTCTGGAAGAAAACCTCGCTGTGAATGCCGTTAAAATGGGGAACTACCTCGCAGGCGGATTGATGGAACTCAAGGATAAATATCCGATTAAAGAGGTCCGAGGAAAAGGTCTACTCCGCGGGTTGGTCACGGAAGTCGATGCAAAACCGCTCGCTGCAAAGTGTATTGAGAACGGACTCGTCACAATATGCACCAACGATTATGTCCTCCGATTCTTACCGCCGCTCAATATCAACGCGGGGCACGTTGAAGAAGCCGTTGATATCGTCGAAAAATCGATGTCAGAAGTTCTTTAAAATGCTATATCTGTCACACCTATCCACTCATAGGAACGAGCGTCAGACCGCGATCTTGTGGATCGCACAGGGGCTGGGTCTACTCCTGTTCACAATCATTGTCGGATGCAGTCCCAGCACCTCCACGGCGCAATTGTCACCCGCCATCCGTGTGGAAGTAGAGGGTATCCTCAATATACTGCAAGCGAGATACGATCTCACTGGCTCTCTAAAAACGCGGATGAGGGTGAGAATTGAGGAGGGTGAACAGCGCGAAGAGCTTCAGGAATTGTTGTGGTATAAGAAATCCGGAAACGGCGGGGAACGGCTCCATATCCAAGCAATGGGAGGGTTTAATGAACCTCGTGGTGTCGCAATCGCTAATCAAGACAAGAACCAATTCATTCTTTCCTTACTGAACGAACGCAGAACGTATAGCGGGCCACTATCGGATGGAGCGTTGCAAGAAATTTTCGGTATAGACTTGCGGGTATCGGATGTATTGAGTGCCATCTTCGCCAATCCGTTTCTTGATGAACGGACAGATAATTTCACATCCATCGAGCGTTCGGGCGCGAAATTGACGATTACGCGTCCAGGGATCAAAGAGGGACATGTAGAAACCGTCACCCTGTTTGTCCGTGAAGGTGAACCGCGAGTGACAGAATGGCACATCCACGATGAAAATGGGGTGCTTCAGCAGCGCGCAGCCTTCTCTGACTATCGCGAGGTGAGCGGTATCCTGCGTCCACATAAGGTTGAGATCGAACGTCCGCTTGAACAGACACGGGTTGCTGTGAACATTACTCAAGTCGAACTTAACGTCGAGATTAACGACAGCAAATTTGACGGGGCACGATTTCTATCAGACGACTTTGAAATCATCCCCTTGTCGGAATTAGCAGAATAGCGTGCAAAATTGTGCAGAAGATAAGAGTCCGCGCCCACGCCAAAATCAACCTCTACTTGGATGTCGTTGGTAAACGTGAAGACGGCTATCACAACCTCGAAACGATCTTTCATTCCATCGGATTGTACGATGATGTCATCATCACCAAACAAGAGACAAAGGAGATAACAGTTCGCTGCGAACATCCACGGGTTCCGGGCGATTCGCGCAATCTTGCATATCAAGCGGCGCAGCTTCTCTGTGATGCCGTTGGCGGTATCGGCAGTATCACAATTGACATCCACAAACGGATTCCGGTGGCAGCTGGACTCGCAGGGGGTAGCGCAAACGCTGCCGCAGTCCTTCACGGTGTAAACGAACTTTTTGAACTCGGTTTCACACAAGAGAGGCTGATGCGTTTCGGGGCAGAGTTGGGAGCAGATGTTCCGTTTTGCCTACACGGCGGTGCAGCGTTCGGAACCGGCATCGGCGACCAGTTAACGCGTCTTCCCGCGCTTTCCGATCTACCCCTTCTCCTTTTAAATCCAGGCATCGAAATTTCGACAGCGAATGTTTTCAAAAAACTGAATTTTTCCTTGACAAAACGTGAAAATGCGGGTATAATTATAAAGACTCACATAGAAAAAGGTGATACCCTCGGCATGGCGGAAAGCCTTTATAACTGCCTCGAAGTGCCAGTTTTTGCCCAACACCCTGAAATCGCCGCGCGAAAAGCCGAGTTATCCAAGCAGGCTGGGTGTTCTGGCGCGCTGATGTCCGGAAGCGGCGCAACATTGTTCGCTGTGATGCTCAACAGTGAATCGGCACGCCGGAGTGAATCACGTTTTAAAAATAGGGTCGACTTTTGCACAACGACGGTAACCAGTCCTGTCGGTGTCTACATAGAAGATTAAAGGGCGGTGGCCAAGCGGTAAGGCACAGGTCTTTGGAACCTGCACGCGTAGGTTCGAATCCTACCCGCCCTGTCTCCTTTTTGATACGACTAACGGACTCAGGTGCCTAAACGCACGAATTTTAACCGCAAGGAAAAGTAAAAAAAAATAAAATGCAACAAGCAACATTAGAGGTTCAGCAACGCGACGCTTTCGGGAAGCAGCATGCACGCGCACTTCGCCGCAACGGGATTGTCCCCGCTATACTCTATGGACGTGCACAAGACACTTTGACAATCCAATTCGACGCTCGAACCTTCAAGCAATTCCTACGAACGCACGGTGAAAATGTTATTATTAACATGCAAGTCGGCGACGGCAACACGGAAACCGCCATTATCAAAGAAATTCAACGCGATCCAGTAGAAAAACAGATATTGATCCACGCCGATTTTATCAGGATATCTCTCGATGAACCGGTGACATCAACCGTGCCGATCATTTTGGAAGGCAATCCACCCGGTGTACAGGAAGGCGGTATCCTCGAATCTCCGCTTCGTCAAGTGACGCTTCACTGCCTGCCTTTGCAATTGCCATCCGATATTTCAGTTGACGTGAGCGGATTGGCTATTGGTGATGCCGTCCACGTCAGCGATCTAAACCTTGGCGATGACATTGAAATTTTAGACGAACCGGAACGCGTGCTAGCGATGGTCAGCCAACCCCGTATGGAAATTGAAGAACCAGCAGAGGATGAAGAAGGTGAAGGCGAAGGTGAAGAAGCCGCTGAAGGTGAAGAGGCATCCGCTGAACAACCTGTGGAACCAGAAATTATTTCCCGTAGACGCAGTGACGACGAGGACGCATAGCACTGTTTATAACGAGAAAGCACCAGAAAGGTGCGTCAACACCGACACTGTCCCTGTTAAAATTGGCGCGCTTTTCTTATCTATGCTTGTCTTTGCTATCACGTTGGGTAGTTTCGCGCAAGCACCCATTGCGCGCTTTATTGATGCCAACGGAAAAACTGTCGCTGAGGTGCAAGTACAGTATCAGAACGAACACGTTTACCTACCCGTTGACGCTGTGAAACAGGTCATTGATCCCGAAACGACACATCAGTACAACCACCCGCGCCAACGACTCACTCTCAAAACGAAAGACAGAGAAATCCGACTACAAATCGGGAGACCGACAGTTACTATCGATCCTGGTGCAGAGCCGGTTACCCTCGCTACGCCGCCTGTAATCATCGCACAGCAGCCGATGTTGCCTATCGATTTTTTCATACAACTCCTGCCGATCCTCAACGACGTGGAAGTCATTTATAACTCCAGGTTAAATCGGTTACAGATAAGACCCAAAGACACCTTGATACCCATAGAAACAAACGGGACCCAAGATTTGACAATCATTGTTGATCCCGGGCACGGCGGACCAGACGATCGCGGATGCGCAGGGAGCACAGGGATCCTTGAGAAAGATATCGCCCTCACATTCGCTAAACAACTTCAATGGACGAGCAGGCAACACGGAATACAAGTGTATCTCACCCGTGAAACAGATACCCAGAAAACACACTTTGAACGCATTCAGGTCGGTAAGCAGAAACGAGGCCAACTCTTCCTTAGCCTACACTGCAACGCCTCTTTCTCACCCCATGAAAAAGGTATCAGGATCTACGTCAATAATCCGAAGGGCCAACTCCGCTTCCCCAGTACCACTAAGCCAGCCCTCACCGGACAACGGCTAAAAATTCTTGCACAAGCCAACTATTTAAAACAGAGCAAAGACCTCGCTTACGCACTCCAAACCGAACTGAATTTTCTGACAGAAACACCGATCCAGATTATAGACCTACCGCTCATTGCACTGTCTGATACCTATATGCCCGCTGTCGTTTTGGAACTCGGTTATCTTTCTAATGTTGAGGACTTAGAAAAACTCTCCAATTCCGAATACACAGCAAGCGTTGCACAAGCGATGACCCGCGCATTCCAACGCTATATCTCTGCCATTAACCAAAACATTCCGCCAGAAGGCGTAGAACCGCAGACTCCAACAAGTTCACGGTAAACCTGCATATCTGCAAAAAGTAAAACGATGACAGACGATTCAAAGAAAACACAAAACGATGCTATTTCACGAGCACAAGGGTGTCTCATTGGACAACTTGCAGGCGATGCCCTCGGAAGTCTCGTTGAATTCCAGACCGCTGAACACATCCAGCAGAAATATCCTGGCGGTATCCGGGATATGGCTAATGGTGGAACTTGGAACACACTCGCTGGACAACCTACAGACGACTCCGAATTAGCACTCATGTTAGCACGGACACTTGTAAAAGAGCAGACATTTAACCGCGCAGCAATTACGAAGTCTTATCTTTTTTGGTATAACTCAGGACCCTTTGATTGTGGCAATACCACTCGCAGCGGACTCATGGGGTCTCATATTCAAGATAGCCAGTCAAACGGCGCAATGATGCGCGTCAGCCCACTCGGTATCTTCGGCGCGAATTATGACTTAAAACAGGTCGCAGACTGGGCACGTCAGGATGCTGCGATTACACATATTCACCAAGTTTGTCAGGATACCAGTGCCTTGTTTGCCACCGCAATAGCATACGCAATTGACACAGGCTGTGATGCTGACACGCTTTATGAACATATTGTTGCACGGACACCAAAAATAACAGCCGAACAAAGCATTATTAGAATTATCGAAAAAGCAACGGATGCCCCCCCTGAAGATTACATGCACAATATGGGATGGGTGCTGATTGCACTTCAGAACGCGCTCTATCAACTGCTTCACGCCCCGAGTACTGAACAAGGGATTATAGACACCGTGATGCGCGGAGGCGATACTGATACAAATGCCGCTATTTGTGGAGCATTGCTCGGGGCTGTGAACGGGCCGTCCACAATGCCGGAACGATGGGTAGAAACGCTCCGCAACTGCCGTCCAGAAGAAGGAACCCCCAACGTACATCAGCCGCGCCCGGAATGTTTCTGGCCCGTAGATGCTTTAGAACTCGCTGTACAACTCATCACAACTTAAACAACGCCTTAGCCTACTGAAAATGGACATAAAAGTGAAACATCATAACAGTGCAGGCTTTTCAAGATTGTTAGTGATATGGGGCATAACGCTCGGCGCTATTGCGATCTGCCTCGGTGTGACCCTCTATATCATTGAAAGATCAAAACAGACAGTGATCCCGATTCCGCCGCCACCACTGCCGGCTGCTGCGAACCCGTTGGAGGCACCACCGGAACCGCAAGAGGTCAATCTATTTCTGCTTGACACCACCGCAATGGGGCTTGTCCCCGTTAAAATTGAACGGCGACTCCATAGAGAACTCACCCAACGTTTGAATCAGGTCGTCACAGCACTCATCCAAGAGACACCGCCCAACTTCAGAAACACGATCCCGCGCGGAACAGAACTCAACGGAGTCTATATTGATAGTCAACAAACAGCGTACTTGGATTTCTCAAACCATCTCACCGATGGACACATCGGCGGCACAACAGCAGAATTTCTGACGGTCACGGCAATTCTCAAAACCGTCTTCGACGCATTCCCTGATGATATCAGACAGGTCCAGATTTTAATTGATGGCAAGAATATAGAAACAATCGCGGGGCATCTCAACCTCTCGCAGCCCCTGCATCTGCCCCAGTAAAACCGCATGACGCATAAACCAGATGAAACATGAACAAAAAGTGAAACTTATTGTGGGACTCGGAAATCCAGGCGCGCGCTACGCGCACACAAAACATAACGTCGGTTTTCGCGTGATTGACACACTCTACGAAGCGTTCTGTCAACGAGACGCTCAGCCACGTCCGACCCACACATCAATTTACAATTCGCTCCTTATACAGACAACATGGCATGACACATCTATCATCCTCGCCAAACCGATGACATACATGAACAACAGCGGGGCCGCTGTCGCCGCTCTCGTCAGACGATTTGAGATTCCACTGCCTGAACTCTGTATCGTCTACGATGATGTTCACTTAGACATCGGGGTGCTGCGGATACGGCAGAAAGGCAGCGATGGCGGGCAAAAGGGAATGAAATCTATCATCCATCACTTAGGCACTCCGGTGTTTCCACGCTTACGCATCGGCATCGGTGAACCGGTCGGCACCTTAGTCGATTATGTCCTCACCGAATTTTCGGAAGATGAAGAAATTGAAATAGCACAGACTATTGATCGCGCCGTTGATGCCCTTGAAACCCTTATTAGAGACGACATTCTGACAGCAATGAACAAGTTTAACAATCGCTGAAATAGCCATCTGTCCGATATAGTAAAGCCCATAATTATGGAAACCCATTACATCGAAGCGAGGCACCTCGGATTCCCCTGATAAGGGGGGGAGGGGGTTGTCTTCCTAAAAGTGTGCATTTATTTTCGGATGTTACGATAAAAAACCTATAGCCTGAAATAAAAATAAAAACGCAGCATGCAACAGCGGCGCATGCGGATATACGGAGAGGACGCTTGAAATCTCAAACTGACCGAACTGAACCGCAAGATAATACAAGAAAACAAACCGCCATTGATGCTGTCCTCACAGCGATACAGCTCTGCGAAAAAGTACAAGCCGAGATGGTGTTAACAGATGCAATTCAAAAGCCCGACCAAAGCCCTGTAACCGTCGCTGACTTCGGGTCACAGGCATTGATATGTAAAGCGATCAACGAGGTTTTTCCGTACGACACGATCGTCGCCGAAGAGAGCGCACAAACACTGCAAGAGAACGCACCGCTCTTAGAACGCGTTGCAGACTATGTGAACCGTTTCTCTGAGGATACAGAGGCGACTACCGAAACGATCAGTGAATGGATCAATAACGGTAGTGGCGAAGTCGGACCCAGTTTCTGGACGCTTGACCCAATTGACGGCACTAAAGGTTTTCTACGGCATGACCAATATGCCATCGCTTTGGCTTACATTGTTGATGGGGTTGTTCAACTCGGTGTTCTCGGATGTCCGAATCTACCGTATCATCTTGACGCTACAGACGCTGAACGGGGGTGCCTCTTTGTCGCAATTCGCGGCGAAGGCACCCACCTTTATACCAAAACGGGTGAATTTTTAGAACAAGTATACATATCAGAAACGGTACATCGCTTTGCAGAGAGTGTCGAATCCACGCATGGTGACAGTGAGGCACACGCCAACATTGCGAATGTACTTGGAATTACAGAGCCGCCTGTCCAGATGGACAGCCAAGCAAAATACGGTATCGTTTCGCGCGGCGAAGCCTCTCTTTATATCCGGCTCCCGAATCCAGCATACCCGGATTACCGAGAATGTATCTGGGACCACGCCGCGGGAATGATCGTGGTTGAGGAAGCAGGCGGCACAGTTACAGACGCGAACGGTGCCCCCCTTAATTTTTTGACAGGAAAACGGATGCATGAGAACCGCGGTATCGTCGCAACTAACGGAAAACTCCATCAACACGTTTTGAAGGCATTATCTCATCGATAAGGAGTCAAAAAAATATGAAAGCCGGGCAAATCGTTGCACCTCGACAGATCGAAATTATCGACATAGAACAACCGAATCTTGCCGACTATCCCGACGGCACGGTGATGATAAAAACCGTCCATAGTGCCATCTGCGGTAGTGATATGCCGTCCTTTGTTCTTGAACACCCCGCAGAAAACTATCCGCTGGGACCAGGACTTTCTATTCATGAGGCTATCGGTGTTGTCACCGACAGCAAGTCGGACAAATTCAAAGCAGGTGACGAAGTACTCGCGCTGCCACGCCACATCGGTGGACTTTCAGAATACTTCCTATCGCATGAAAGCGTCACATTGCCGTTGACGGATTATCCGCGAAAAGACTGTATCCTGATGTCCCAACCACTCGGCACTGTGGTTTGGGCGTGTCGGAAGCTGCCGAACCTCCTCAACCTTGATACCGTCGTTATCGGGCAGGGACCCATGGGACTGCTCATTACACACATGCTGAGCAACCTTGGCGCAAGGACGGTAATCACGACAGACGTTGTTGACTTCCGACTCGCAGTTTCCAAGAAGATGCGCGCCACACACACGATTAACGCCGCTAAAGAAAACCCAGTCGCTACAGTCAAAGAGATTACAGAGGGCAGAATGGCAGATCTGGTTGTTGAGGTCGTCGGACACCAAACAGAGACTATCAATCAATGTCTCGAATTGCTAAAACGTGAAGGGACACTTCTCGCCTTCGGGGTGCCTGACGATCACATCTACGATTTCCATTTCGCGGATTTCTTCAGGAAAAATCTCCGGTTCATCGGCTCCGTCGGACCGGACGCACCGAACGACTTCCCACTGGCGATGGATATGATTTCGCAAGGACGCTTCGATGTTTCGCCGATTATTACGCATCATCTACCTTTTACAGAGGCACAACTCGGCTTTGAAATGGCACTAAACAAGAAAGACGAGGCGATTAAGATTGTTTTTGACTATGAATAGCAATAAGTAGACCTTGTAAAGAAACCTTTACTCTGGATGTGTTCAAGTTTGCCCTGGTATGAAAAGCCCTTTGGCGCGGTTTATCAGCACATCTACGATTCTACTACGGTGAGAGATTTGAAATTCTCTCTGCTCTCATCCAATATTGCTTATCTCAATCAGGCGGTCATCCAGAGACCAGTCTGGACGTGGTAAATCGCCGAACAACGGCCGGAAATATCCTGCCCCTGCTGGCGACATCTGATACCGTTCGGCATCGTAGAACCGCAGGTCCAGACTTCTTCGGATAACATGGCCGGATGCATCCCGCTTTAAGACTTGTTCTAACGGCAACAGCGTCGGTTCAATCCCGCCCTCTGTCCGCGTAATAGTTGCAACACCGTTGAACATCCCGTCTGAGAGGGCTTGCACCGCCATCGCCCCAGCCTTCATAGCGATATCTCTATCCAAGGGGATCGGGCTACCGCACCTCTGGAGATAACCGAGTATCAATGCCCGGAACGCAGAACTTGAAATCTCAGGAAGCAGCTTTTTCATCGTCTCAACGATAATTTCTGAACACCCTCCCGGTTTCGTATGCCCAAAAGCATCAAGTTCCGCTTGTGAAGTAATCATCAGTTCCCCAGCATCATTCCGAATCCCTTCTGACACAACAACGATGACGTTCCCTTGTGCTCTGTGTTTTTCACGAATCGCTTCCGCCAATCTCTCCGGTTGATATGGAACCTCTGGCACGACGATAAGATCCGCTTGCCCATAAGCGGCGGATAAGGTCAACCAACCCGCGTCTCTTCCCATTGCTTCAACAACAATCACACGATCGTGGGAGTAGGTCGTTGTCCGCAGGTCTCGGACGTAATTGATGACCCTGTTTGCAGATGATGGGAAACCAGGACAGAAATAGTTCACCATTTTAGAGTAGTCAACGGCATCGCCTTCTGGTGGATTGACACCAACATCGTTATCAATGGTTTTCGTCACGAATGTGGTTGTAAATTGATCAGACAGCGCGGTGCCAACCGTTAAGGTATCATCGCCCCCAATCGGAATGAGACCACTAATGTGGAGCTTTTTAAGATTGTCTACTGCCTCATCTAACTTATTATCTTTAATCAGGTTCGTGCGAGAACTCTTTAGTAGCGTCCCTCCTCTGTTTTCGTCAATCAGGTCGGGTGTCAACGTAAAGTAGTGTCCGCCTTTCAAAACCCCGCGCCACCCTTCCATGAATCCGACCAGTTCAAAACCGAGCTCCTCCGCTTTCAATGCGATACCTTTAAGGGTGGCGTTAAGCGCACTCGTATCACCACCACCTGTTAAAACACCAATCTTTTTTTTCATATAAAGCTCCTTTATGGTATAAGATAATAACTACTTAACGACTTCAAGGAGAACCGGTTTATCCAAGGCGAGTGCCTTTTCAAACATCGGTTTAAAGTCGTTTGGGGCCTCAACGCGTAACCCAACTGCACCAAACGACTCAGCGAATTGCACAAAGTCTGGATTCACCAATTCGACACCCATGCGCTGACCGAACCGCCGCCGCTGCCCCCGTTCAATTGAGGTGTATTGGTTATCGTTCATTACAAGCGTCACAACGGGTAGATTGTACATGACTGCCGTTGCAAGATCCGGACACGTCATTAAGAACCCGCCATCACCGCTCAGCGCGACAACTTTCCGCTCTGGATAAGCCACCTGCGCGCCGATAGCACCCGTCAATCCGATGCCCATTGCCACAGAGACACCGGAGAAGATATAAGTACCCGGGTGATAACAAGGGAAATGTGGCAGGGCACCATAGCCGGTGATGTTAACGTCAACCGACAAGATGGCATCACGGGGCATTACATCGCGCATCTCCTTGAGGATGCGAGGGCGTTCAACCGCCAAAAATTGGCGGCGTAATTCTTGTAACCCTTCACCCCAACCCCCCGTCTGTTTCTCATCGCTCAGTGCAGCGTTCAACTGGCGTAAAACCAATTTCGGATTCGCACCGATGCCGACAGTGGCGGGATATTCCTTGTGAATTTCGCCGGGATCGGCTTCAATATGTAGAAGGGGTTGCGGAATCTTGAGGCTCCAGTTGCCGGTATCACGGTAGTTAAATCGGGTGCCAACGGCAACGATTAGGTCGGAGGCGTTCATCGCTGCTTGAGCAACGCCGTCTCGGAAGATGCCGATGGAATGTGGCGAGTCTTCCGGCACCGAACCTTTTCCAAAACCTGTCATCGCGATGGGTGCGTCCAGTAGCTGCGCGAATGCAAGTATTTCCGCAGTCGCGCGCGTGTGGTTGATACCGCCGCCCGCGATAATCAGTGGACGCTCTGCTTTCCTGAGCAGTGCTATCGCAGCATCAATATTTTGGGGCGCTGCAGTTGTCTGGATACCATTATTCATGGATGGGATAGGCAGATTGGCTTCTGCATCCAGGGCATCTTTCGCCAGTTCCATCAGCACAGGGCCAGGTCTTCCTGAGCGTAACGCACTAAAACTTCTATTGACTGCGCCCGGAATCTGATCGACGCG
This sequence comes from Candidatus Poribacteria bacterium, assembly GCA_007571355.1. Taxonomy (GTDB): domain Bacteria; phylum Poribacteria; class WGA-4E; order WGA-4E; family WGA-3G; genus WGA-3G. The sequence continues at coordinate 11,947 of RKRO01000279.1, forward strand.
ATGCACAATCTCCAGATGTTTCGTCATCGGCGTGAAGGCAGCTCGCTGATCCAGCCCGTGGAAACTTTTCTTTGGGTCTCGCGACGCTAAGTAAGATGGGTTCTGTCCGGTAATCCAAAGCACCGGTGACGAGGCAGTGTTCGCCTCACCGATGCCGATAGAAGCATTGTTTGAACCCGGCCCCGGCACAGTCATACAAACACCGACATCGCCTGTCACACGGGCGTAGCCATCTGCCATAAACGCTGTACCGCCTTCGTGTCGTGTGACATAGTGCTGGATACTGTCTTGATTGTTATAGAGTGCCTCGTAAACAGTATCTAAATGATTGCCCGGCAAACCGAAAATATCTTTAATACCTTGTGCTTTTAAGCATTCAACAAAAATATCGCCACCAGTCATAGTTGCTCCTTTCCGATAGCCTTGTACCTACTCAGGCTGAGCGGCTGCGTCAAGTGCCTTTGCCTTCTGAAAGTCAGCCTCTGCCGCTTCCTGTTGGCCGAGTTTCTCCTTCACATACCCTCGATTCCGACGCGCCTTGACGTGCTTCGGATTTAACTGAATCGCTTTATCCAGATCGGTAACCGCCGCTTGATAGTGTTTCTCTGCTTCCTGTGAATTTCCGCGATCAGACTCTGCCTGACCTAAGCGGTATTTCGCAAGCCCGCGATTGTTGTAAGCGGCAGTATACTTTGGGTTCAGTCGGATAGCTTCGGTACAATCGGCAATTGCCCCGCGCAAGTGATATTTTGCTTTTTTTGGATTCTTCCGGCGCAACTCACATTGCCCCAGATCATTCTGCGAAATTGCCCGATTGCTGTAGACAGGCGCGTATCCTGGATTTAACCGGATAGCCTTATCAAAACTGACCATTGCGGCTTCGTACGCGCGCCCGTCATTTTTTCCGCGTCCGTCTTCATAGTAATCCTTTGCCAAATCTCCGTTTTTCCGCGTTGCCTCTTCAAAATCGGCTTTTGCGGCATCCTTTTCGCCGAGTGCTTCCTTTGCCAACCCGCGATCGAGGTAGTTTATTGCTGTCTCTGGATTGAGTCGGATGGCGGCATCGAAATCTGCGATTGCCTTGTCGTAGTCACCGAGGGCAGCCTTTGCAGCCCCGCGCGTATGGTAGGCAGCACTGCTACTCTCATCTGCTGAGGCCAATTGGATGGCGGCATCACTGTCAACGACCGCGCTTTGATAGTACCATTCGGCTTCTGCGCTGTGCTCTGGTTTCGTTACAATTTGCCCAAGGAGATATTTCGCCCATCCGCAGGCATTATAGGCTGAGGCATGTTTTGGTTGCAACTTGATGAGGTGCGTAAAGTCGGCGATCGCGGCGTGATAGTGTTTTCGGGCTTCTACTATATCCCCGTGCTCGACGCTGGATTTGCCCTGTCGCATCTTTGCATTTGCGCGGGCGTAAGCTGCCTTCGGGCTATGTAGCCATCGAATGGGGACCCAAAATAGCCGTGCTAATATC
>RKRO01000163.1 GCA_007571355.1 Candidatus Poribacteria bacterium
AGGGGGGTTGTGTTCCTAAGAGTGTGCGTTTCTTTTTAGATTTTACGATAACCGTAGGGGCGAGGTCTCCGCGTCCGATAACAAACACATACCAGAATTTTGAAACTTAAGAGAACCCCACTATCTCACACCGCAATTTTTAGAAGAGTCGTCTTAATGCTGCTGTTGTGCCTCACACTTACCGGATGTGGCACATCCGACGTTCTGATCCCAGACAGCAGCACACCGATTTATTACGGAACGATTGATAGCATTGATGCCGTCTACGATGGCGATACGATTCGAGATGTGGCGATCCTCATCTATCCGTTCCATCCGCCGATACTCGGGATGAGCGAAGCACAGTTGATACTCTGGCCGGGTATTGAGCGGCGTGCCGAGGGTATTTATAGTATTACCGACATCAGGATAGCAGGAATAGATACACCTGAGCGGCGTCCGATCCGTGGCGACCGTACCGAAGCCTCCATTCAGCGGGAAAAGGAACGCGCTGAAGCCGCAACCGATTTTCTGAAGCAACTCCTTCTTGACAACAGCAAAAACAATGGTACGCTCGGATTCGTAATTCAGAACCCAGAACCGGATAAATATGCCGGTCGAACCGTCGCTGATGTGATCTGTTTCAAAGATGGCGTTTCTATTGACGTGGCTGAAGCGTTATTAGCAGCAGGGCACGCCGTTGTTTATGACGGTGGCACAAAAACACAAGACTGGGGCGAAAAATAGACAGAAAGGAATAACGTGTGGACAGACTTAAAATTGTTGTACCCGGTGATTTACCACCGCAAATCCAAGGATCGCCGCATCTCGAACGCCTGAAATCCTACGGCGATATTGTACTCTATACCGACCGACCCGAGACTGATGCAGAGAAAATCCGCCGCGCTGAAGATGCAGACATCCTCATCAATTCACGAGGACTCGTCAAGTGGCCCGCAGACATCCTACGTCAACTCCCCAAACTCAAGTTAATTTCGCTCTGTTCCATCGGAACGGATATGATTGGACTTGCGGCAGCGAAAGCGCGCGGCATTACCGTTTGTAACCAACCCGGACGCACCGCACCAGTTGTCGCCGAACACGGGTTCGGACTGATGTTCGCGCTCGCCAAACGCGCAGCATTCCTCACAGCTTCGATGAAGGCAGGCGGCTGGCCCCGTATGGACAACATCTACCTGCAAGGCAAAACCTTAGGCGTTATCGGGACCGGACACATCGGCGCAGAGATGGCACGCCTCGGACGCGCCATCGGGATGGACGTTATCGCGTGGACATTCAACCCTTCAGCAGCGCGCGCCGAGACGTTAGGCGTTTCGTTTGTTGAATTGGACGAACTTCTCCAGGCCGCCGATGTCGTGAGTCTACATGTCAGACTGACAGCGGCGAGTCAACACCTCATCGGTGAACGTGAACTCGGCTTGATGAAACCAGGCGCGCTTCTCATCAACGTCGCACGTGGCGGCGTACTTGACACCGACGCACTCATCCGCGCACTAAATACCGGACACCTCGGCGGGGCTGCAATCGATGTCTACGACCCAGAACCACTGCCGGCAAACCATCCGCTCTTGGCGTGTGAGCAGGTAATTCTAACACCCCACTGTGCGGATATGACACCGGAAGGCGTTGAACTGCTCAACGAAGGAGCCGTGGACAACATCATCGCTTTTCTGGAAGGTAACCCGCAAAATGTTGTCGTTTGAGGTTTTCGTTGACAATGAGAGATAAGCGAGCAGAAACCCGCATACCAAAAAAAATCGGCGTGGATACCGGTGGCACTTTCACGGACATCGTCATGTGTATCAACGATGCCCTATGGACGCATAAAGTCCTCTCCACACCCCGAAATCCAGCACATGCCGTGATACAAGGTGTCAGTGAAATTGTGGGAAGGGTTTGTAGCCCCAATGTCGCTACCGATACCGAGCAACTGGCGATCGTTCACGGTTCGACTGTCGCAACCAACGCACTCCTCGAACGCAGGGGTGCCCGGATTGCCCTCGTCACAACAAAGGGCTTCGAGGACGTTTTGGAGATAGGCAGACAGACGCGCCCATCGCTCTACGATTTCTTCGTTGAACGTCCAGCACCACTCGTCCCTGCCAATAGACGGTTCGGTATACCGGAGCGGACACTGCACACAGGCGAAATCCAAACCGAAATTGAACCCACCGATCTGAACGCACTCACATCCGAACTCGCGACATTGGCATTGGATGCTATCGCAATCTGTTTCCTTTTTGCCTACGTCAACCCACAAAACGAACGGATTGTTGCGACACACCTCACAAAACTTGGGATCCCGATTTCATGTTCGCACGAAGTCCTACCGGAATACCGCGAGTACGCACGGTTCAGCACCACTGTTGCGAATGCGTACATCCGCCCTACTTTGGAACGCCATCTCTCTACATTGACAAATGCTGAACAGTTTCCAGCATCGTTTCGTTTAATGCTTTCCAACGGCGGTTGCGTTTCTGCAAAAAACTTTGAATCGGCAGGTATCCGCACGGTTCTCTCGGGGCCCGCGGGCGGTGTTCTCGGGGCGTATCAGATCGCCAAAGCTGCTGGCTATGACCAGATCATCACATTTGACATGGGCGGCACTTCAACGGATGTAAGCCTCTGTAATAACGGCATCTCACTCACGACGGAAAGCACCATTAGCGGACTCCCGATCAAAGTCCCGTTAATTGACATCCATACCGTCGGCGCGGGGGGCGGTTCTATCGCGACTGTGGACGCGGGAGGCGCGCTGCGCGTGGGACCAGAAAGTGCAGGTGCTGATCCGGGGCCGATATGTTATGGAAACAATGGAGAAAACATCACCGTAACCGACGCGAACCTCTTCCTCGGACGCATCGCCGCGACCCAGTTTTTAGGTGGCGCGATGTCACTTGACCTTGAGAGTACCCGGACACACCTTGAAAAGTTTGCGGCGCAACTTAACATCCCCGTACTGCAAGCCGCCGACGGTATCCTCAAAGTTGCCAACGCAGCCATGGAACGTGCCATCAAGGTTATTTCTGTGGAACGCGGGTTTGATACACGCGATTTCACGCTCGTCTCCTTCGGCGGCGCCGGCGGTTTGCATGCCGCATTTATGGCAGAAAACCTCGGCATCCAAACAATCCTGATTCCACCAAACGGCGGTTTGCTCTCCGCCTACGGGATGCTCTTCGCAGATGTCGTCAAAGACTATTCACAGACGGTGCTATTGAAGTTTGAAACCAGCGACGAAGGGCTCCTTGAAACATTAAACGCCGGATTTGATGAACTCACAAACCGTGCAGAAAATGAGATGAAACCGGAAGGATTCACACCCGATCAACTTAAGATTGACTGTTCACTTGATATGCGATACGAAGGACAGTCTTACGAACTAAATATTCCGTATTTTACTGAAATAGAGGCACACGCACTTGCTCAGAAATTTCACGCCGCACACGCTCAGCGGTTCGGTTATGCACGAACCGACGCGCCTGTCGAAGTCGTCAACCTCCGGCTTACGGCAACTGGAGCAACCGATAAACCGCCCATTCAACCTTTACCACTCGTTGACGCTGATCCATCTGCAGCATTTACCGGCCAAAGTCATGTCATATTTGAGGGTGAGGCACTCCGCACCGATTTCTACCGTCGCGAGGCGTTGTGTCCTGGCAACCAAATCGCAGGTCCCGCAGTTATAACAGAATTCAGCGCAACCACTGTAATACCCCCCAACTTCTCTGCTGTTGTTGATGCTTACCAGAACCTTATTTTAAATAGGACTGACGCAGACTGCTCTCTTGTCGCATAACCTGTTAGGGTGTGTCCAGGAGCCGTGTGGATTTTTTAGGGTTCGCCCTCATAGAAACCTCGTTATTGTCAAAATTGCGTCAGTCCTGAAATCCTTAAAGCAGGCACTTTTCCGCTG
>RKRO01000130.1 GCA_007571355.1 Candidatus Poribacteria bacterium
TTATAGTAAAATCTAAAAATAAATGCGCACTTTTAGGAAGACAACCCCCCTACCCCCCCTTATCAGGGGGGAATCAGAGTGCCCTCGTTTCGATAGGATGTGTTTCAATAATTATTGGCTTCACTATAAGAGGAAGTGCGTAAATTCTAATGCTATTTCAAAATAAGCATCTGTCTTGTTTGTTGGAAAGAAGGCGTTATCAACTGGTAGAAGTAGACACCGCTTGCAACGGGTTCACCGAATACATTACGTCCATCCCAGTAGGCGGCGCGCTCTGGGCTCTGGTAAAAGCCCGCTGATTGGTAGCCGATCGGCAGCGTTCGGACAAGTTTACCCGTTGTGTCATAGATGGACAGTGACACAGTACCTGCTTCTGCAAGATGATACGGAATCCATGTTTCCGGGTTAAACGGGTTTGGATAGTTCTGTAACAGGCGGCTCCGTTTCGGGGCACCGATGCTGTCAAGTGTCACGTTCATAACTGCATCTTCAAGGTTCGCAGCGTTTACCCTAAAGTTGAATACTTCTGAAACAATGTTGCCTTGGGCATCGGTGACAATCAGTTCCAATGTATCACCGACTTCGATGACACTGTGATAGTTGAGATCGGCGGTGGCTACAGCGAAGTAGTTACCTCGAACATGAGATGTCATAATAGTGTTTGTTCGATGATTTCGGACTTTCACGATGTAACCGTCAAAATGATGAACGCCTTCTAAATGGCCACTGACAACAAAAGCCCATATTGGAGTGGTGTGTGTGATCGGTGCTGTAGGTGCCTGCGTCTGATTCGTCCACGCTGTTCCAGTGAAGACAATCGCCCGCGCCTGTGGGAGGTTGACGATGTACCCTTTTGCCCCTTCAATTGGAAATCCGTTGTCGGGTGCGTTTGGTGTCCATCCCACAAACCCCTGGTTTGCGGCATCAAATGCAATGACTGTTGTCGCCCCTGTCTTTACTGCAAGCGAGCGTGCTGTCATGTGGGCAGTCGGTTTCAACGGTACAGACAGCATATTCAAACCTTTAGAGAGGTGCTTAGAGAAAATACTGCCGAAATCTTCTCTGTTTGGCTGTGTTTTAGGTCTACCGACGAAACCGTGTCTCCGGCCATCTGCTAAGTCATAATAACCGATAATACTACCATCCTGATTAACATTTCGGACAACAGTGATAACACTGCCTGGGAGTTGTACTTCATAGAGGGTACCGCTGGGCAGAAGGATATAGGACCGCAGTATATCGTTTGCAGCTTTGGCTCTGAAACCGATAACACCGAAATCGGTGATGGTGTTCACAAATAGAAATTCAAGATTCGGCATTTTGGGAAGGTCAATAGTGGTGAAACTGCCGTCGGGGTTCCGTATATACCCGTGAGGCATTCCGTTGGCATCCACGTAGCTGCCGACGACAGCCCCTGCGGCGTTGATAAAGTCCCCATAAGTGTTGACTGCGCCAGGGAATGTAATTGTCAGTTCTCCTGAGAAAGCGTGAAAGACTCCCGCTGCGTCGACGATGTTGCCACTCAGTGCCCCTGTTTCATCGCTAAGACCGTAAATGTGAGTTTCGGCTGCACCGGGAAAATCGTATTGGCGCAGTTCGCCATTTTCTAAGATAATACCGTGGTAAAGTCCGTCTGCATCTTTGTAATGTCCAGCTGCTTTGCCAACGTTGTCGAGCGCATAAAAAAAGGTATTGACGGAACCTGGAAAATCATACGTTGTAAAAACACCGTCTGTTAATGTGAAGCCGATGGTTTTTTCGCCATCAAGACTCCGGGTGTTCCCGGCGTAGTCTCCGAAGTCGTTACTGGCAGTCACCTCCAGAAAATCGACACCGGGGACTTCGATAGTTTCAAAGATATAATCTGCAATCGGTGTTTCGGTGCTAATTTGTGCAACGACGGACCCAGTAAAACAAGAAGTTAGACACAGAAATAAAATAAAAGCAGGTTTTATATGGTGATTCATAGTTATCCTTTTTTTGAGTGTGTTCAGAAACTGTCAGTAAACGGAAGTCTTTATGAATATTATAGCACTTTTTTGTGATATTACCTACGCTTTATTTTTCGAGGGTAAGTAAATTGTAGGTTACAACAAAGGAAGGAATTCAGTGCGTTTGGATTTGCACATCCACAAGCCCAGAAAAGGAGGTGCGGTTAAGAATGCGGATCGCATTTAGGCGAGTACGCCGCAAAACCGCAAAACCGCACCGAATAGGGAAATGCGTAAGTTTTATAGGGATCGACTCTACTTTAGAATGACGAGTCGCCGTGTTTGCTGGAAAGAAGGGGTTGTCAATTGGTAAAAATAGATACCACTTGCAACGCGTTCTCCCAGGGCATTGCGTCCATCCCAATATGCCGCTTGCTCTCGATGTGTGTAAAAGCCCGCGGGTTGAAAACCCAGCGAAAGAGTGCGAACCAAATGCCCGCTCGTATCATAGATAGATATTGATACGGGGCTGTCTTCCGAAAGTTGATACGGAATCCATGTTTCCGGGTTAAACGGGTTTGGATAGTTCGGCAACAATTGATTCTGCTTCGGTTTACCGATACCGTCAAGTCTGACAGATAAAACAGCGTTGGATAGGTGCTCGGCGGTCACTTTAAAAGTGACGGTTTGTGATTCAACGCTTCCATTTGGAGCGATGACGTGTAATTCAATCACGTCTCCAACGTGGACAACGCTCTGTCGCGTCAAATCGGCAGTTGCGGCGGCGAAGTAATCCCCTTGCACCGGGGTGGTCATTGTCCTATCTGTTCTCTGGTTACGAACGATGACTTGATAGCCATCAAACACGGGTTTTCCTGTCAAGCGTCCGCTGACGACGAACGCCCATGCCTTTTGAGGCATTTCCGTGGATACGGCAGCGGGGGCAGCGGCGGCCTCGGTTTGATGTGTCCAGGGTGCGCCGACGAAGGCAAAGTTGCGGGTTTGTGGGACGTTGACGATATAACCCTTTCCACCTTCGATTGAAAACCCCGCGTCTGGTGCGTCTGGAGTCCACGCGACGAAACGTTGCTGTGCCACATCAAGCGTGATGATAGTTGTCGACCCTGTCAATGCAGTCAGCCCCTTAGCGGTCATCGGCGTAGGCGTTGCCAGTGGCACAGAAAGCATGTTTAGCCCTTTAGAAAGTGTGACGGTGTAGGCGTTGCCAAAGGCGTTGCTCTCTGCTTCGGTAGTGAGCTTGGCGACAAACCCATGCCTACGTCCATCGGGGGAGTCATAATGCCCCACAACAGAGCCGTCCTGATTGATATTCCAACCTTCCGTGCCAACACTGCTTGGAAAATTCAACTCGCGCAGATCATAGTATGTCCCGACATAGGTGCGCGGAACATCACCTACTGCCTTGGCTCGGACAACAGCAACTCTTACATCGTTAATACCGTGTGCAAAAACGTACTCCAGATCTAATGAATCCGAAAGTCCAATGGATCCAAATCTGCCATCCGGAGTCCGGACGTAGGCACGGTAGACCCCCTCCGCGTCTATATAGCTGCCAACGATACCGCCTTCTGCGTTGATAAAGTCGGCGTAGGTTGCGGAGGCTCCAGGAAACTCAATGATCGTATCGCCTGAGAACCCCCGGCGAACCCCTGAGTCGTCTATAAAGTTACCTGTCAGGGCACCCGTTGCATCACTGATACCGTATATTTCCGTTTGAACGGCACCCGGAAAGTCGTATTGCCGCATCTCACCATTTTCTAAGACGACCCCGTGGTAAAGCCCGTTGCTATCTTGGTAGTGTCCCGCAGCATTCCTGTTATTACCCAGGGCATAGAAATGCGTTTTCTGTGAGCCGGGGAAGTCGTATGTCGTAAAAACGCCATCTATGAGCGTAAAGGCGACCTCTTTTTCACCATCAGCACTTTTCGTGTAGCCGGCGTAATCTTCAAAGTCG
>RKRO01000132.1 GCA_007571355.1 Candidatus Poribacteria bacterium
AAGAGACAGCACTCACACAAGCCGAATCGTACTTTCAGGATGCCTTGGCTATCGCGCGGCACCAAAACGCAAAATCGTGGGAACTCCGAGCCGCCCTCAGCTTAAGCGAACTATGGCGCACGCAAGACCGCGCGAAAGATGCCTATAACCTACTAAAACCGATATACGCAGGGTTCTCAGAAGGTTTGGATACAAAAGACCTTATCCGTGCCCAAAATCTCCTAAAGGAACTAAAAAAAATATGAGACTCGGTATCGTTGGACTCTGCGGCGATTTCCGCACGCTTACATCAGAACAGATCGGAAACATCAAGGCATTGGATTTTACAGGTTTAAGTTTCCATTTTCCCAGCGCGGAGATACCGTCTGTACCGCCAGAGGCGTGCACGCGCTGTGTAGATATGTTGGAAACCGCGAAACTCGACCTTGTGCAATTCGGTATTACTTACGATGAATGCCTCTTTCATCCAGATGCTGCTGTCCGAGAAGCCGCTATTGAAAGCGTCCAACGTGGTATGGCGACGGCTGTCTCGCTCAAGGCTCACCATTATCTGTTCCGGCCGGGCAGCCTTAACCCTGACGGGGCTTGGACTTCGCATCGGGATAACTATCTTCCAGTATCGATGGAACGGTTGATTGAGACACTCAAACCGATTGCAGAACATGCTGAACAACACGAACTCACGCTTGTTATGGAAACACACGCCGTTTCCATCATGGATTCACCGGAAACCTGTCGCGAAGTTGTGGAGCGGGTCGGTTCCGAGCGATTGCGCATCGTCATGGATTTCGTCAACCATTTCCAAACCCTTCGGCAGGTCTATGACAGCGAGGCGCGGCTTAACCATATTTTTGATGTCATGGGACCCATCGCCCCCATGGCACACCTCAAAGACATCAGCGTTCAGAACGGACTTGTGCTCCATCTCAGTGAAGCGGTCGCAGGTGAGGGTGAATTGGCACTCGGTGTGGCCCTAAAACGTTTTGATGCCCGTTATCCCGACGGCTATGGATTGATAGAACATCTCCCCGCGGAGAAGATCCCGCTCGCAAACGCCAACGTACGACGCATCGCCGCCGAAAATGGAGTCAACATCTATTAGGAGCTTAGCACATGTTTAAAAACACACGTATCACACAACGGTTTGGGGCGTATATACTAATCGTCATTTTTTTCTGCCTTACGGTTTTACCGATAGTCTTCGCGCAAGAAGAAACCGCCACCGAGTCAATCACAGAAAAGGCCCGTAGCATCTGGCCGCGGGGGCAAGTCTATCTTTTAGCGATCGCAATTAGTTTTCTGTTCGCTGGTATCTTCTATATCATAAGACTCTTTAAGAAAGATAAACTCCTAAAGACGCTCCTTAATAAGTATGTCGTTTTTCAGATGAAGGACGGAAACAAGCGATATCGCGGCACGATGCGACTTGAGATCACAGGTATGGAAATTATCTCCGAGGAATCCAGGCAGCGTGGGCATGCACCGAGTTATATCTTCACAAGCAAGGAACGTGAAGACCAAATCGTCGCCTATATCCGTTATCATGATGCGATGAATGAGCGTGAACTACAAGAACGCGCCTGGGAGTTGGAGCGCGTCTACCACCCTCCCCTCTTCTATAAAATAAGACGGAAAATCCGAAACATATTCGTCGCTCTGAGCGAAGCCTCAAAAAATGCGATCGGCATGGGATATCAAGCACTTCGCAGAAGCTTCGGCGCGCGGTTAGATGAGTATAACCAAGCATACCGACAAGCCCTCGAGGAAAATAAAGCAGATGTTACTGGACTCGGCAAACTCGATGATACCACCAACTATCTTGAAGAACAAGAAGTCTATGAACGTCTCATTGAAAGGCTCGTCGGTACTCGCGTTAAAGTTCGTACAGAGACAAATCAAGAATATACCGCTATCCTCAAAGACTATAACCATAAACATATCGCTTTAATGGACGTGAAAGACAAAGACAACAACGGCTACAGAGATGATTGGGGGTGGGATGAAATTGAGTATAAGGGCAACTTAGATGCTCTGAACCGACGCGATGATCGCGGCTTACGTTGTCGCGCCGAAGTTGGCGACGAAAACGGAGACTTTCTCGTTTTTGAAAACAATACGCCTTATCAGATCCGACTCGGGAAGATTGAATTTTGGGATGGAGCACCCAAATGTGTTCAGAATTATGAGTTCAAAAAATATATAATCAACGCCTTCAGTGTTCAGGAACTCCCAATCCGACTCGATGTCCATCATAAGGTTGGTCTCTTCGATCGCATTACTAAACATGAGCACCGCACGATAAGACAGTATAAAAAGTTTAAGATCAACTTCTGTTCTTTCCGCGATGCGGATATAATTTTCCCCCGCTCACGCTGCCGGATCGTCGAAAGCGCAGAAAAATATCAACCGGAACTTTTCAGTCTAACCGGCTTGACGGATGCAATCTTAGACATGAGCGATAAAGAGGACATCGCCATTGCAGATAAAGAGGGCAGACCTATCCACGGTATCAACGTCGTTCATGGATATGTCACCAACGTTAACGAAGAACGCATTGATCTGAAGACGATTGACACCAGTTATAGTCGGCGATGGGATATTGAAAACGCTTTCCGCCGTTTTGACAACAAATTCCGTCGCGGGTTTCCACTCTACAAAAGACTTATGCCGACACATCGCGCCAAGATTACGGCAAACGCTGCCATCGTTGAGCAGATACACGGCAATGCTGTTCGGCATGAAGCGTTAGCACCGCTCGTTTATCCGCAGAGCCGAACGTTAAATACGACAGAACAGCGCAAACGCCGCAGAAAACTCATCCGAAACCGAATTGCTGGAAGCATAAACGCCGCGGTTAACAGCAAGTTCTTGAAACCCAATGCCGGAATCGCCAGAGTCCCAGGGGTCACCCGCTCAGAAGTACAAATGGCGATGCCGCTCAAGCTCATGGTACTCACCGGCAATACATCTACAGTCGAGTACCCTGTCCTCGAACGTTTCGAGTACATCAACGAACACCACATGCTCTATAGCGAGGTTCAAAACTTACGAACTGACCGGCTTCCGAAAACCGACATCTTATGGATCGGGAACGGCGAAATTTACAAATCCGGCTATCGTCTAAACATTGATACTGAGCACCGGATCAAAAACTTCGTCAGCCAAGGCGGGGTCGTTATTGTCTCTGGGCAAGATGTCAAAGCCAGTGCCAAGCAGCGTCGTGGAACCGGATGGATACCGGAACCGCTCACCGGCATCGAGTGTGATGAAACTTATGAACTCTTTCCGACCTCACAAGGAAAACGCTCACGTATCTTTCAATACCCGAATCCACTCAACGGAAACCACAACGTTGACCCAAACGCAATGGACCAGCCTCTGATTCGCCTCGATGATATGTGGCTCGATCCGCTTGGAAAATGGACATCGCTTGCAAAAACCAATATCGCTGCAGCAGGCCTCCCCAAAGAAGAGTTCGAGGACGCATCTGCGCTGCTGCTCTTGCCCTTCCAGAAAGGGTTATACATCGTCACCAGCTTGAAAAACGAGACAGAAAGGGATGTGAAAATCAACGAGAAAATCATGGAAAACCTGCTCTATTTCTCTGTCAAATGGATCGGCAAACAACATTTTTATGGTAAAATCCGAACATAAATGCACACTTGGACAAGGATACCCCACACGAAGAAACACTTTCTTCGCATTGGATTTTAGCGTTTGCAAAAACCCCCCCCCCCCGCAAAAAGGGGGGGGAAAGAACGGGACCTCCTTTCTGTCGGTTATGCTTATATGCCGACGGGGTTTACGAAAAGGGGCACGGTGCTTCCTAAAAGTGTACCTTTATTGTCGGTAGTTAGGATAAAGCATTTTTTCAAATTTCTCAAAACCCACCGTTCTAACC
>RKRO01000063.1 GCA_007571355.1 Candidatus Poribacteria bacterium
ATAATGCAACCTTTTGAAACGTAAGTTACGTCACTACAATCAACGGATGAAATAACGCCAGTTTGATGAATCCTTTCGGAGGTGTTGCGGGTTCTATTTTCGCAGCACAGAAGCGTGAATCGTAGCACAAACGATGAAGTTTGTGGGGTATACAGCGCAAATGAACACAATATGCCACATACATCCAACTTTTATCAAACTCACGTTACTAATCTTGAAGGAGACTTGCAGTGGAACAGAACGATGTTAAACTTATCCAGCGAATCCTACAAGGGGATTCAGACGCGTTCAGTCCCCTGGTTAAGAAATACCAGAAAGGTGTTCACGCGCTTGTGTGGCGTAAAATCGGGGACTTTCACATTGCGCAAGAAATCACGCAAGATGCGTTTCTCAATGCGTATCAAAAACTTGGTACCTTGAAAAACCACAATTTGTTTGCCGGATGGCTCTACGTTATTGCGTCAAATTTGTGTCTTGACTACCTTCGCAGGAATCGCTTGCCTATGGAATCTTTAAATGCTGATAATACGAATGCGGTGGACAAAGTGTCATACGCTCAATATGTAGTAGAAAAACGGGAAACTGAAGCCGATGAGACGCGCCGCGAACTCGTCAAGAAACTGCTCCAAAAACTGCCAGAGAGTGAACGGACAGTGATGACGCTTCATTACCTCGGAGAGATGACGATTAAGACCATCAGTGAGTTTCTCGGGGTCTCCCCGAATACCGTGAAAAGTCGACTCAGCCGCGCGCGGAATCGACTCAAAAAGGAGGAAGACATGATCCGACAAAACCTCGGCAGTTTCCAACTGCCTACCAATCTAACAACGAACATCATGCGCGAGGTTTCGCGTATTGTTCCCACTGCTCCTGCTGCGAATAAACCGGTGTTGCCGTGGGTGCTTTCCGCATCTTCTGCCATCCTGATTTTTCTACTGATGGGTGTTGGCACCCAATACCTTTCCCGTTTCCAGAAGCCGTATAATCTAAACGCCACTTCTGAACCAACGGTTGAGATTATCGAGGCACTCTTCGTTGTTGAGACACCTGCGAAACCCGCTGTGCGGAATCAGGCTGGGCATTCCGCTCTACCGGGTAGAAATCCGGGGGCGGGCCAGCAGCCCGATGCAAAGTTTTCCGCCGCAGCACTCGTTGATGAAACCGAAGTTCCAACACCGGAACCGCAATGGACCCAAACTAAGGGACCGGAAGGCGGTATCGTCAATAGTTTCTACACAACCCGTTCTGGTGATATTTACGCGGGAACACCCACCAGCCTCTATAAACTCACAGCGGATTCCCAGGCATGGAAACACGTCAACATGAGAAGCGGAGCCTCACAGAACCTTCAAGACTGGATGGCTGGGACAGTACAGTTAGCGGAGCACGGTGACGCGCTCTATCTTGCCACTGATACGGAAGTATCGGCATCTGAAGATAATGGCGAGACGTGGCATTCGTTGGGCACCCATCCTGGAGGCCCGCCCAGAGGTTTTGCGGTGACCGACTTCGAGTTTTACCTCGCACTTATGGAAGGCGTTTATTATTCTAAAGATGGTAAGACCTCGTGGAGCGTTCTGAAAGATGGCATGGCAGCCGAGAAGATCCGCGCGCTCACAGCCGTTGAAAATACCGTCTTTGCGGGCACCAGCAGTGGACTCTATCGACGCAATGGTGAGAAATGGGAACTGTTAACCGTGGGTCCAGCAGATAAACCTGAACAGAAACTCACTATCCACGCGTTGGCTTCTGAAGCACATAGGCTCTATGTGGCCGCAGGTTGGGAATTGACAAATCAGATCGGTGATCGCAAAACAATTATAGCGAGTGCCAATTGGTGGTCACTTTATCGATCAACGGACCTCGGAGATACATGGTATGCCATAGACCCGAGGAAAAAACTGGAAAATGCAGAGAATGGGAGGAAACCGAAAAAAGGTGTTTCTATACAACAATTCCCACTCCTCGATAAAAATTCAAGACAAATGGATTGGACTTACGCCAACCTCAGGCTCATCACGACCAAAGGCAGAGTGATGGTCTCGGATTCAAAAGGACTCTTTTACTCAGTGAATGCAGGGGAGACGTGGACCACCGTAGATAAAGAAAGTAATTGGCAAATTCACAAAATCGCGCCCCCGACTGTGATGCGCGACACCAATACCTTCTACAGAGGCACAGAATCTGGGATCCTTCGCACAACGGATGCTGGTAAGTCTTGGCATGAATTTAATACCGGACTCGCTGGTGCCACTGTTATGAAGTTATTTGCCATTAACGGAAAACTTTATGCCTATAGCATGAATGGATTCGTCACCTCAACTGACGGCGGTGAGTCTTGGGTAACACCTGCCAATGATAATCCTGAGCCTGCTGCCAATAATAATCCTGAGCCTGATAGGGTAGGCCCCTCCGGTGTGCCTGTGATGAAGACATTTAACAATACGTTCTATGTAATGAATATGGTAGGCGCGTTACCACAGATCTTCCGTTTATCTATAGCAGATAAGAAAAGGATCCCTATTCCAGGAATCCCCCTGATATTTGAAAAACCTGCACCAGAGCAGCCAGTCCTCAATAACGACCTGGCAAACCAGTTAACAGGAAAAAAGGCTAAGGCATTTGTGGATTCACTCACAGAGTTAGATAAGCAAGACCTTGAGAGCGGTAAAGCACCGAACCCTGAGGGTATCGATATTGAGCAGTTCAACGAAACGATAAGTAAACCGTTCACAAAAGCGGTGACAGATGCCATGGCACCAATGTTGGGTGGTAACTTTGCTGTGAGCGGTGAGACGTACTACGTTGAATACAAGCAGAAACTCTTCAGATGGAGACCCGGTGAGACTGAATGGTACAACACTGGATTGGTAGATAGTGCCGATAACGTTTTGGCAACTATGTTTTCTACACCTTTTGACCATTCCGGTGGAGCTTCTGCTATCGCCAATATGATGGATTCTATGGGTTTCGAGATCGCGGTGTCCGGTAAAACTGTTTACGTTGGCAAACGGGATGGACATCTCTCTCAATCCTTGGATGAGGGTGAGACGTGGAACGATGCCACACAAAAGATCCCGTTCCCTTTTACAACGTTTAACGCACTCACTTTCGCAGAGTCAACCATTTATGTGGCAACCGACAAAGGGGTCGCCTATTCAAGTGACGGCACCATTTGGCGCGCAGCACCCGATGCTGAAGGCAACCCGCTTATCGTGGAGAAGTTCGCGGTAGAGGGAACGACAGTCTATGGCACGACCGGTCAATATGTGTATGCGTTAAAAGAAGGTGCTGACATGTGGAAACAGGTAACGCCTGAAATCCCAGATTCTGTTTTGTCGTTTGTTGTTGATAGCAACGTGCTTTATGTCGGAACTTCCAGCAGTGGCGTGATACGTTTCACGCTTGATGAATAGTTGAATAGATTGTGTTAGGTTTAGATTTTATCGGAGGCGCGCTGCCAAGCGCGCCTTTTTTAACGCCAGTTTGATGAATCATTTCGGATGTATTACGGGGCCTATTTTCGCAGCACAGAAGCGTGTATTGTAGCACAAACTTCATAGTTTGTGCAGGATAGGACATCAATGAACAGTAGACGTTACATACGTCCAACATTTATCAAACTCACGTTTTTTATGCTCTGATCAGTGAGGAGCAAGCCCACGTCCAAAACCGCTGAGATTAGACTTGACAATTACGCCTTGACCTGTTAAAATAATAGAAGTTTCCCATACGATACAACCCGTCACTGCCTACATAGGGCATAAGCATCTGGATGGAGTATCAGAAGATGCGTGGACGTACCAATCGTGCTTTATTATTATCACTCGCTTCCCATATCGCACTGATATTCGGGCTTTCTCCCTTTTTCATTGCTGATTTTGAGACATCGAAAGAGGGG
>RKRO01000251.1 GCA_007571355.1 Candidatus Poribacteria bacterium
CTTCAAAGTCTTACAAATAAAGGGGTGTTTCACAAATGAAACGTTTTTCATTTATGAAACAAAATTCTTGACATCCGCTTTACCGTATGATAATCTGTAACTTATCTGATAACAAATCCTGTGCACGCGTGGAGGAAAAATGATGAAATGGATTAATATTGCTAAAACATCTGATATTGAACCGGGACAGAATGTCGTTGTTAAATGTGACGGTGAAGACATCGCGATCTTCAACGCAGGCGAGGGGTTTTATGCTGTCAATAATACCTGTCCGCATCAGGGAGGACCGCTCAACCAAGGGGTATTGGAAAACAACCGCATCACCTGTCCGTGGCACGGTTGGCAATACGATCTGAAAAGTGGATGCCCTATTACCACGCCGAATCTCCAAACCTATCCACTCCGGATCCAAGAGGATACACTTCAGATTGCAATTACCCCTGAGGCATCAGTAAACAATAGACTGGCGGATACCGTTTTTAGCGAAACCCTCGGCACCGATCAGGTCTATGAAATCCTTGAGCAGATTCAGCTCGGAAAAACACTCGATGAAGTCTTTGAGAATATCCACGCTGGACTGCAGAACATAGTGCCGCATAACCGGTTAGGCATCGCACTTGTTGATGAATCCTCTGGTGATTTAGTGCAGTGCAAAACGAAATCCAACAGAAAAATCTTGCTGGACAACGGGTTCTCAGCAAAAATCAAGGGGTCAAGCCTTGAGCCTATCCTCAATTCAGGTGAAGCACGGATTATTGACGATTTCAAGGAAATTCTTGCAAAAAGACCGACAAATTGGACAAGACTGATGGTACAAGAAGGGATGCGCTCCAATCTGACACTTCCGCTCAGGGTGCAGGGTAAACCTATTGGGGTCGTCTTTTTCACCAGTGAAAAACCCCGAGCATTCTCCGAGGCGCATATTGGGCGACTGAAGCCGATTGCTGGACAACTCTCAATTCTGATTGAAAAAGGGAATTGGACAGACAAACTCGCCGAAAATAACAAACGCTACCGCACACTTCTTGAGATGTCTAACGACGCAATCTTCATTTGCCCATCACTCACAGAAACGTTTGTTACCGTAAACGAAAATTTCTGTGCATGGCTCGGTTACATACACCAAGAACTCGTCAATCTGTCATTGCGTGACCTAATGCCTCCCGATGAATTTCAAAATACTCGTGAAACGCTCGAAAGCCTCGACCGACAAAATCCGATTACTTTCCAAACGGAACTGTCCGGTAAAAACGGAGGCCGCTTACCCTTAGAAATTCGAGCCATCCAAATTCAACATCATGAGAGAGCATTTATCCAAGGATTTGCCCGGGATCTCTCGGAGGTAAAGGCACTCAGTGCCCAACTCAAGGCGCGCCATTCGTTTGGGAATCTCATCGGGAAAAACCGGAAAATGCAGGAAATTTTCGAGTTAATTCAACTCGTCGCACCGATGAAAACGACTGTCCTGATTCAAGGCGAAAGCGGTACCGGCAAAGAACCGATCGCCCACGCGATCCATTACAATAGCGAGCGGGCAAAGAAATCTTTTATCCGCGTCAATTGCGCTGGCTTAGTTGACAATCTGTTGGAGAGTGAACTCTTTGGACATGTCAAAGGGGCGTTTACCGATGCCATTGCAACGCGCGAAGGGCGATTCGCAGCTGCGGACGGCGGCACGCTTTTTCTTGATGAAATCGGCGAGTTAAGTCTCGGTACACAAGCAAAGTTGCTCCGTGTCTTGCAAGAGGGCGAATATGAAATGGTCGGTTCAACCGAGACAAAGAAAGTAGATGTTCGCGTCATTGCAGCGACAAATAGAACCCTGAAGGCAGAGATTGATACCGGACGTTTCCGAGAGGATTTATACTACAGGCTCAACGTCGTCCCGATTACGCCACCGCCACTCCGCGAAAGACGAGATGACATCCCACTTCTCATTGAACACTTCATCGAAAAATTTAGTCAACAGACGCAAAAATCCATTCATCACATTTCACCCGATGCCTTTGAAATCTTAATGGATTATACCTACCCCGGCAATGTGCGAGAGTTGGAGAATATCATAGAGCATGCATTCGTCAAATGTCAGGGTGGAAGCATTGAAAAGCAACATCTACCGATCGACCTTATTTCGTCGGGAGATGATATTATTACGCAGGCACTCAGGGAAAGCAACCCACTTGCCGCATTGGAACGTGAATTAGTCCAACGGGTTTTGGAGGCATCTGATGGAAAGCCTCAGCTCGCTGCACAACGTTTGGGGATCAGTCGTACAACCCTATGGCGCAAACTCAAGGCAGTATAATTGGATTATGGGACAATTTTCATTAACAACTTCGTTACGGGTAACATATCATAGCCGTAAGCGTTGACCCCTGCTATCGTCCGAAAGGAGTACCACAAATGGCGAAAGTCCTCTCACTCGTTGCTTATAACGATTTAGAAAGCCAAGTTGAGGCATTGGAAAGGGATGGTTATGTCTATTTCCCCAGTGTACTTGATGCCGATGAAATTGCTGAACTGCGTGTAACGATGGATCAATTACAGGCAATCCCAGTGTCTCATGATCGGGACGAAACACTTGAAAACGGCGATGCATTCCTCCATAAACTCATCAGCAACTCGTTTAATCGCGACCCGTTGTATCTTCAGTTCCTTGACAGATCACCTGTTTTTGAAGTCGCCGAGGCAGCACACGGTGAGGACTGTCATTGCATCGGTATGCATTCGTGGCTGACAGGACCGGGACGGCCGGATCAAGGATTACACACGGATTGGCTGCCACTTTCTTTACCTGCAGACATTCGTTCCGATCCACGCGTCAAAATCCCGATCTTCATTACCACCGCGCATTACTATCTCAATGATATGTACGAAGAGTTGGGGCCGACAAAATTTGTTCCGGGTAACCACTTTTCTGGATGCTCCCCAAACGGCACAACGGAGTGGGACAACCGGGGAGAAGAAAGTATTTTGTGCAATGCGGGGGATGTGGTGCTTTTTCGCAGTGAAGTCTGGCATCGTGGTTCTGCGAATACGAGTGACGAAGTCCGTTATCTCTTGCAGGTGCACTATGCGCAGCGGATGATTACCCAGAAATACCCGCCCTATCTGAATAAATTTCAGTTTGATGCGTCGATCCTTGCCCAAGCGACACCTCAACAGAGGCGGCTCATGGGCGACCATCGTCTCAGTAATTATGATTGAGTTTTTTTAGGAAGGGTTTTCGGCAAATTGATGATATAGAGCCCCTCCTGCTACCGCTTCCGGTGGTGATGATATTGATATCGATTACCTTGGGGATTCCTATACGTCTACATCTCATGTAGATGTTTATTTTTCGGAGGATGATATAACCGAAGGCTACTTAGTGATGGGCCACGCGACTGCAGACGGAGATGACACAGAGGCGTTACAAGAAACGTTAATAGAGAAGGCACGCGACAGCGGTGCTGATGGCATCATATTTGAAGGGTTTGATCGGGTAGAGACCGGAGAACAAACCATCGTCAATCACATAGGTGACACAAGTATCGTCAACACGGAACCCAAAAGCGTCCTACAAGTTAAAGCAATTTTTATCAAGTATAACAGGAATCTACATAACTAACCTCTATCCAACAGGGACTCTGTCTCCTCGATGATTTCCCATCCAATACGAGGCGTATGCTTAACATATCCATCGTCAGGCAGATGACAAAGGAACCCCCGAACTAGTGGATTATTTCTCGCCGTATCTCTGTAGTTGATCTTGGGTATGCCGAGACGGTGTCTGATTTCCTCAAGTTGGATAGGTCCCTCAGATGAATAGTTAAGAGAAATCTAATTGGACAAATTATTTTCACTGTTAGGAGGTTCGGTGAGATATGGGATGCGCCAGTCAATGTTTGAAATATAGCGTCTCCAGAATAGGATAACACACGGGACACTCATAACGAGTGCGATCAACCCTATCCACCAAGATTCTTGAAAATCAGCAATCGTTTCATAAGAAACAGATGTGTCAAGGTCCATTGTAAAGTACACCGCGAGCCACACCGTTAGGTTATTTAGAATATGAAGACTCATCGGAACGAAAAGCGACTTCGTTCGGATATAGAAGATAGCCATCACGCAGGCGAAGCAGAACCCGCCGATCACATTCGTATGTAGCAGTCCAAAGACGATTGACGAAACGAGAATAGCCCGTGTCACACCCCATTTGACAGACCATCGCGTTAGCAAAATGCCACGCGCGAAAAACTCCTCCATCAGAGGCGCGACCAACACAATCGTTAGATAGTTAACAGCATTGGCAAGAATGTAATTATCACCGTCCTGCCAAATCATTACTGTAGAGTCCTCAAGGTGCCACGACTCGACAAATCCGGGAAAAACATAAGAGAGTGGAAGGTACAAAACATAGGTACCCGCAATGGAGATAATGAAGAGCGGCGCCACCCAAAACGCGTATCCTCCAAGCGTGCGCCATCTCGGACATGTGCCGAGCAGTCGGTTATAAGACAATCTTGCACGAGAGATTCCGCTAAAGTTAAATAAAAAGAAGAACCCGTATAAAAATAAGTTGAACAGTGCTTTAGGAAGTGGAGCGTCTCTGTTGTATCTAAAGAAGACGAAAAAAGTAAGAGCGGTGACAACAACAGTGAGAATACCAACCATTAACAGTGACCTACCGCGAAGTTCGCGACGCGTTTCAAATGGATTGTCTTGCATGCGGATATTCACTTTTGTGTTTCACCATGGGCTATTACGGAAATTATATCGGATTCACATGTGTCTGTCTATCCAAATTTGTAAATACCGTCACTTGAATCAAATGGACAGATATGATACAATGCCTAAAACGCGAAGGAGGACATTCAGATGGCTGTAAACCAGATTAAAATTGCGGCGTGTCAATTACTCACAAGTGAAGATGTTTCTGCGAACACTGCAAAAGTCCTACAGCAGATTGCGGCGTGTGCGGAGATGGGAATCCAGATCGCAGCATTCCCGGAAGGGTGTCTGTTCGGCTACTGTTGTCGAACAGATTATTGGGAACGGATTTCGCCACAGGCTTTCAAAGAGGCTGAAGCGAAAATCGCCGAGGCTGCGCGCCGACACGCCATGGCTATAGTCGTCGGTTCCGCACATCACAACGGCGAGAATTGGCACAACGATTTAGCAATTTTTGACCAGCAGGGGAGCCTCAAATACCGTTACGGCAAGGCCTTCCTTGCCGGAGAGAAGTGGTGTACCAACAATCGCGGTAAACTGCCGATTGTGCAACTCGCCGGTATTGACTGTTGTTTTATCATCTGCCACGATGTCCGCTATCCGGAATTGGTCAAATTGCCGGCGGCGATGGGGGCACAACTCTGTATCTTCTGCTCATGTGAATCGGGATTGCTATCGGAGTATAAACTTTCAGCGTATCGCGCCATGCCGATTTCACGGGCGACAGAAAACGGGATTTACCTATTGATGGCGAATACACCCGCGAATCCTGACGACATCCGTTCACCCGGTTCATCACACGGGAACTCGAAGATCGTACATCCGGATGGTAACGTCATTACAGAGGCTGGGTTCTTCGGAGATGACATCGTCTCAGCGACAATAGACCTCTCAGCGGCAAAGGGTTCACAGGCGAAACGAACTTACAACGAAGACACCATCCTTCGAGAATGGTTCCGGCAAGGGTGTGATTTCGTTGTGAAGGTCTGAAATGAACCACGATATGCAGTCAAACATTGACCCTATATCATTCAACAGTTGTGGACTGACAGGCTCTCCAGCGTCTGGTTTTGCATGGACGGTTAAGCCCAACAATGGCGGCAATTCTCGTAGTAGAATGTTCTGGCATTCGGATGCCGGGCATTCGCTGATTTCTAACCGTCTCCTTACGGCATACTGTCCCGGTCCGTCGGACGCGTGGAGAGATTCGTCTTCGGTGGAATATCCCATGAGATGTATCCACAACGCGGGCAGCGCATCTCAAGTTCAACGAGGTTTCTGACCTCACCTGTTTTTTCGGGCTTCCGTCGCGTTTGGCACTGCGGGCACCGAACTGCCCGGAACTCATCAACATCACTCCTGCCAAAATAGGCGCCTATCTTAAACAGGACAAACAACACTATCACTATGAAAATACATACACAACTAAAGATGAGAAAAGGCATTTTTTTTAACTCACGCCAATCATCAATCCATCAACAGTATGAGCGGTTTAACCGATTCCTGATGATAAGTGTTTTCTGGAACGGTGTCGTGAAAGAAAGGAGCAAAGAATGCATCGGCAGTGTCCAAAAATGCTGGTAGGTTGATACCCATATAATTTCCGGATGCATCATCACATTCAGCGACAACCTGCCGTAATTTATCGCGCCCGGCGGTAGAAAGCGTACGCAAGGGACGCAACATCCGCATGTGGTATTTGATTAGGGATGCCGATACTTGAATTAACCCTTGAAGAAAGAGGCGATGTGTATCTTCTGCTTGGTGCCACAACCCCTCCCACGCTTCATGCGCCTCCCACCAATAGGCGAAATTGTAGAGATCCACACCGTAGAGATAATCCTCGTTTTGTCTCCAAAATTCCGGTGGTAGCGGTTTAGCGTCGTGTTCATCTTCTATCCCGTAACTATGTCCGAGCGGGTCGCGAATCGGATGTGGCGTGACACCGGGTATATGGCGATACGGTGGAAACGGCTTTTGTGGGCAATATCGTTGCCAGTTTTTATCAAAGGGTTCGGGTTGTTTTTTAATTATTCCTTGCGGTTAAACGATGGGATTTGTGCTTTGATGGTTTTCGTTTAATTCCGCCCTCCACTACGTTACTGGCTACGGTTTCGCGTCCCGGATAAACGAAGATGTTTGTGCTTTAACGGTCCTAAATCCGGTGCCACATTTACCAGGCACCTGGGTGTAAGGTATAACGTTGGCAAGTCCGTTAAAAACGCTGTCTAAAGTTGTCAATTTTTTCACGGGTTCTCCCCCAAAGCATTTGCGACGATGACAAGATCTAAGATGTTCACAACATTATCAGCGTTCAGATCAGTACCTGTTGGAGTCCCGAAAGCATTTGCGACGATGACAAGATCTAAGATGTTCACAACACCATCAAAATTTAAATCCTCACGATAAGGTGTATTCACCATCCGTTTTAATTCTTCCCAAAACGCAACATTGGAAGCCGTGCGATGCACTATAGAAATGGCTTGTTGTACTTCAAAGTGTCCTTCGTGGTGATACCGGATTGTCGGGATCACATCTGCTTGCCGATACGCCTCAATGCCTAAATTCAATATGGCGTTTTCTAACGGTATATGTCTTTGTCCTAAATATGAATGTAAACCGGCATAAGCGAGGGACCACTGAGAAAATAGAAAATCAGTGATCGGGTGTGGGTTGCCATATCCCGCATTATCCCCGCGTGCGTAAAGTGCGACATACGGAGATGTGACTTCATGTAGAAATTCGCCAGAAAACACAATCCCCGGCATCGCCTCGATGAGTGCTTCATGTAAAAGCATGTTCCCCCGAATCGGAGTTAACCCATCGATAGGCTCATGGTTTGCGATAAAGTGATTGACATCAAGGTGGAAGGCATCAATGTTATATCTCGCTTGCACATCTTTCAAGGCTTGTACGTGAAATGCCCTGTAGGTTGAAACCGCAGGATTTATGTAGGCGGGTCCCCCCTCACTGAATTCCCACCCCTTAATTTCCCCAGTTTCCGTTCGATAGAAATAGGGTTCCCACTCAGCATAACGCGGATGGTCTTGTCCGACAAACTGAAAGCCTTCATAGACCATGATTCTAAAACCGCGCAGCTTTGCCGCAGACACAAACGCTCCGAAGTTCTCCTGCCGCCAACCACCACGACAGAAAATTAACACATTTTGCGGGTTGATATGCCTTGATAGAAAATCCAACATTCGCATATAGTCGCGATTCAGAGAACAATAAAAAACAACAAGTTGGATATCTTTGACCCACGTATGTCTCCGAGCGATGCGCGATTCGTTTCGAGCTACCATTTCTTGACGATACTGCGCCGCGGGCACCTGCCAACCTCCAGTGTATGTATTAAAATACCAAATTGTAGAAGTTATTTTTTCATGTTCTTCAAAAGGGAGAAAATTATCTGTTCGTAATTCAACTGCGAATACACCAGGGTCTGGCAGATAACTGAGTGCTTTAAATCGATCTGCTTCATTCCTGCTCATTACGAAACACCCGCCAACTGTTCCTTGCAGAACAGCAAGCGGTGCTTGCCACCATCGGCTCGGATACGGCAAATATAAACGCCTCGTGTGCTCAACTTCTATGCGTTTCCCACCACGTCCTGGTACAATCAGAGATACCTTATCATAATCTAAATTGCCAAATCCCCATTGAATATTAGAAGTTCCTTTAGAAAAACCCTCTTGTTTCACAATTAGTTCTTCAGTAACCGGATCAATAGTGATCCACATAAAGAGCGTCTGCTCATCCCACTTCGCTTTCAGCTGTGCTGTCAGCGGTGCAACTTTTTCGACCTCAATGAAATTAGCCCTGCTTATCCGGTATTCATTTTTAGCAGCATGCATGCCGGCGATCCGGCTTGTTGTCGGCTTCTCGCCTATGGTGTAGATTTCCTCTGTCTGTTTGTTTTCGATATAAGTGATAATTCCACTATGGAATCGCACAGCATACCGATCCGTCTCTGCCAACACATCACCCGATTCCGTAACAGTGAGCGTATTTGGGAAAGCGCAAGCGGAAGCGAGCAGAACAAGCTGTGTGATCGTCCACAAGAATATTAGTTTTTTCAATTGGGCTTTTTCCATCAAACGTTCCTCCAGCCGCCTCTGCCGCCATAGCCGCGCCGCGCAGGAAAAAGTAGGTTTCGACTGCGCGGCAGGTCTCGCCTTCGCCCTCGGGTACGAATCCCGAATCGGATGCGTATATTGAAAAATCTTCCTGATTAATAGTGCCCATATTCTCAGAAGTACTTTACGTTCTGCCGACACCGATGTAGTGGAAGCCTGCAGCGCGTGCTTCTTCTGGCGAATAGACGTTGCGCCCATCAATGAGGATCGGTGTCTTCATCTGTTTAGCGAGCCTGCGGAGTTCGAGTTTGTGATAGAGGTCCCATTCGGTGACAAGCACCAGTGCGTCCGTATCATAGGGAAGTTCGTATACATCTTCGATGAAGTGCAGTCTGTTGTCCATTCCGTGCTTTTCACTTAAAGCACGACGGGCGTTTGCGATAGCGATTGGATCGTGTGCGCGAACAATTGCCCCCTCGGCAAGCAATTCTCGGATAATATCCAGTGCGGGTGCTTCGCGAACGTCATCCGTATTTGGTTTGAACGCAAGTCCCAAGACCCCGATGATTTTACCTTTGAGCGTTCCGAGTGTGCCTCGTAATTTTTCTACGATACGCTCACGTTGACGGAAGTTAACGGTACGCGCAGCTTCTGTGATTGGCATCTTGTATCCAGATTGCGCTGCGACCCCTAACAACGCAGCCGTGTCCTTGGGATAGCAGCTGCCGCCCCAGCCGAGGCCAGCACGGAGAAATCGGTGCCCGATACGCGCATCAAGTCCAATACCACGGGCGACTTCTGTTACATCTGCGTCAACCTCTTCACAGAGTCCAGCGATTTCATTAATAAAACTAATCTTAAGCGCGAGGAAAGTGTTGGCAGCATATTTAATCATCTCAGCACTGTTCGGGTCCGTCGTCATCATCGGGGGCAGATGATAAGAAGATGGACGTGGAAACTCGCTCGGCGGGTCAAACGTCTGCTCAAGAATCGGTTTATAAAGACGACGCAAAGTATCCACTGCTTCATCGCTGTTGGCACCGACAACAATCCGATCCGGATAAAACGCGCCTTGTAGTGCCAACCCCTCTTGTAAGAACTCTGGATTTGAAGCAACGGACACATTCCCCCGAATACCACGCGTCGAAAAAACAGACTCCACGACCTTAGCGACACGTTGGTTGGTGCCGATCGGAACTGTGGATTTGACGACGAGCGTGTAGTGCTTATTTGGTAGGCAGACTTGTGCAACTTCTCTCGCCGCTTGTTCGACATGCCGCGTATCCGCCTCCCCGTTCTGCTTCGGTGGTGTTCCGACAGCAATCAGAACCAGTTCTGCTTCTGGGACAACTTCCGCTACGCTCGGCGTGAAACGGAGGGTATGCCACACTTCCTCAAGAAGATTCTGGATGCCGGGTTCATGAATCGGGCTTTTCCGCGCATGTAAAAGGGTGAGTTTGCTTTCGTCTTTATCCACCGCGGCGACATCGTGGTGCAGATAAGAGAGGACAACCGCTGTGGTTAAACCGACGTATCCTGTTCCTATAATTGCAATTTTCATTCTTCACTCTTTCAGTTTACTCCCGTGAGTTCAGCAATTTCAAGAACTCTTTGAAGTCGTTCGGTAATTGGATCGTAGCCATAGTTAATCTGCCGCATCAATTCAAGGGCCGCCATACGTTCGTGGGGCGTTTTAGAATGCCAATAGGCTTTATCAGCCTCATCGGCTTCTTCAAAAGAGGATAGTACAGAGAACTCCTCCCTATCCATCCTAAGAGTGTCAATTGTACGCACTGTTCCTATACTCCATCTACCTATTGTACCGCTGGGGGTTCAACCTTTTCCAACAGTCTATGGATAATATCTAAGCTGGTGATTCCGTCCGCTTCGGCGTTAAAATTCGTCAAAATTCGGTGTCGGAGGACGGGTATCGCGACCGCCTTGATATCGTCATACGCGACATGATAGCGGCCGTGGAGAATCGCGCGTGCTTTCGCACCGAGGACAAGATATTGTGATGCTCTCGGTCCGGCACCCCACTGCACCCAATCCCGAATAAAATCAAGAGCATCTGCTGTAGGCCGCGTCTGTCGGTTCAATTCCACGGCATAGTCTACAATCGCCTCAGCAATCGGGACTTTCCGGACGATCTGTTGGATTTGCAAGACTTCTTCTCCGGTAATAACGGCTTTTATCTCCGGTTCATAAGCTGCGGTCGTCGTCATGACAATCTCTTTTTCGGCATCTTTATCCGGATAATCAATTGTGATATGGAACATAAACCGGTCGAGTTGTGCTTCTGGTAACGGATAGGTACCTTCCTGCTCAATCGGGTTCTGTGTTGCTAATACGAAAAAAGGACGTTCCAATGCGTATGTTCTACCGCCTGCAGTGACTTTATATTCCTGCATGGCTTGTAAAAGTGCCGCTTGCGTTTTAGGGGGGGTTCGGTTGATCTCATCGGCGAGAACGATATTCGCAAATACGGGGCCTTTGATGAAGCGGAAGGCGCGCTTCCCCGCCTCACCGTCCTCAATAATATCAGTGCCGATGATATCAGACGGCATCAAGTCCGGTGTAAATTGGATACGATTGAAAGGAAGTTCAAGAATCTCAGCGAATGTGCTAATTAGCAGTGTTTTCGCTAATCCGGGGACACCAACCAATAAACAATGCCCTTGCGAAAAGAGCGCGATAAGAAGTTGCTCAATGACCTCGTTCTGACCGATAATTCGCTTCTTGAGTTCTGTTAGAATGTTTTCCCGAGCCGTTTTCAAAGTTTCGGCGGCTTCCATGTGGGTCGGGGTTTGTACGATTTGTGTGTCGTTTTTCATATTTTTTAGGATTAGTCCTCTGAAACTTTCCACATTTGAAGTCCGTCGACATCGAAGTTGACATCAATGATCCGGGCACCGGCATCTACAAGTTTTTGGCGGACCCGATGTTCACGTGTAGGTTCGCAGTAAAACAGGAGGCATCCGCCGCCACCAGCCCCGCAAGCCTTCCCGCCGATCGCACCGTGTGCCATCGCAATTTTAAAGAGAGACTCAATCTGTTCATTTGTAACAGACGTGTGCAGCTTTTTTTGATTATTCCAGTTTTCGGTGAGGAGCTCGCCAAATTCTGTTAATCGCCCTTGCATAAGTGCCATTTTTGTTGCTTCGGCAGTGGTTTTGAGGGTGTCCAATGCCTCCCGAACACCCGGCTGACCGCTTTTATAGGCATCCGTTACATTTTGATGTATATTCCCGGAAAGGCGAGATTTACCAGTATAACAGAGGACAAGATTCTTTTCGAGTTCATAACGAATGTAGGGGGGAAAACGTAATGGAGAAGTTTTAACCTCTTCACCTTGGAACTCCATGAAGTGGATGCCGCCGAGGGCACTAGCGTAGTGGTCCTGTTTTCCACCGAGTATGCCAAGTTCGTGCCGTTCAATGCTACTAGCGAGATCCGCGTATTCGTATGGAAGGTAGGTTGCATCCTTAAGTGCCCCAAGGGCACCGACGAGTGCCACACCCATTGATGCCGAAGTACCTAATCCACTACCGGGCGGCGCAGTCGACTGCGTGATCAAATCAAACCCGCCGATCTGTATAGACATTCGCCGGACAGCTGCCTTTACTAAATCAACGTTGCCATCATATTCGAGTTGACGTACGTCATCCGCTTCAATGAAAGTATCAAAATCCGCGGAGTAAATACGAATACGCTTGTCCAAAACACGCTGGAGTTCAACGGAATCGTCTTGTGCCGGTTGGCGTTCACAGCGAAGTGTCGCATACGCGTATCGGTTGATAGCCCCATTAACGACGAACCCCTTTGAATTTTCAGTGAAGAGGGCAACGTCGCTCCACCCGCCAGCGAAATCAATGCGGACGGGGGCTCTCGTTCGGATGAGCATGACGAGTCTCCTGACATCAAGTTTCGGCAAGCGCGCAGGACACCTTAGAATCAAAATCGGAAACTTGCCTACAGATCAGACAGAATTGCACTGTTGATCGTCATTGATAATATCGGAGTATAATTTGCAAGGGCGTTCTCTATAGAAGCACCAGAGAGACCTTATAAATATAGCACGGAAAAGCCGAGACCATACCCGATTTACAAACAAGACATAGCCGCAGCGGCTTTTCCGAGAAGTTGAGCGAAAGAACCGCTAATCTGAGGCGGCGGCATCGCGAAGTTTCTTGCCAGCTTTGAAAACAGGAACCGTTTTCTCCGCAATGTCAAGCGGTGCACCAGTCTGTGGATTGCGACCTGTACGGGCCGGGCGGTATCGGGGTTCAAACGTTCCAAACCCAATCAGTCCCACAGAATCACCAGCACTCAAAGCATTACAAATAGTTGCAACCATAGCATCAACAGCGGCGTTTGCATCTTTCTTGCTGAGGTCAGTCAGTTCAACAATGCTGTCGACGACATCGCTCTTCGTTAATTTTGCCATGTCAAATGTTCCTCTAATTTTTAGCCTGAATAAGAAAACGTTGTTTTTTCCAACTCATCTCGGAATCGCGGTTCCCTCGCTTCAGACGTAAAATGAATTTAACAAAATATTATACTATACAGATATAGAT
>RKRO01000062.1 GCA_007571355.1 Candidatus Poribacteria bacterium
GGTATTACGGAGAACCTTGAGACGCGCGGAAAACAAACACCGACAGTGCCCACTGCACCGAGGGGACAGAAGCACAACGCCGCCGTAGCGGTGGGAGAACTTTGAACCCTGACACGATCCGATGCCCGAAGCACCTTTGTTTGTGCACACACTTCAGGGTTCGCGGGTGGGTCTTCTCTAAGGACACTGGGATTTCAATACCGGAGGGTGAGGCGGAGTGTGCGTTGTTTCCCATCGGTTTTCAGCACCACTTGTTTGTGTTCTATAGAGACGACTTTTGTGTGATCGTCTATTTTCTCGCCGGGGGAGACGATCTGTGTGGTGTTTCCTGTGGCGGAGTGGAGGAGGGCTTGTGGTGGAGGGGTGGCATCGCGCGGTAAGAGCGTCCCAATGAGGCGATACGGTTCTACTGGGACAGACGCACGCCACCCGAGCGGACGAAACAGGTTGTTCTCTATAATCGTCCGGTAGAAATCGCTCGCTTGAAATGCCTGTCGGGTTTCTCCCCCCGGTGATGTTGTTGGACGCACGACCACACTGTGAACATCCCTGACAGGCACGGCAGTCGCGGTTTCCTTCGCACCTATAGAACGATACACACGGAAAACGAGAAGGAATAGAAACGCGCCCGCCATCACAAGACAGCAGGCGCGCCTGAAAAAGGGGAGATATGAAACACATGGGACGCTAATCCGATGCCCAACAACTCTGACCGTTTGCCTGACGAGCCGGCTTCAGGCACAGCGGCGCAGAACTCAGACACCGGCGCCATGATTGACCGCAGACAGAAAAACGACACGTCCGAAGACGATGAAGATTCACCGCAGACGTGCTCTCCGGATCGTATTCCCCATCACACCCCGAACACGTATCTAAACTGCTATCATCGTCCTCGTCCTCGTCCTCATCGCCATCATCGGGCGGATCACTCGGCGGATCACAAGACGAACACCCATCGGTGCAATAATCACAATTCGGCGTGTTGTCGGGGGCATTGCTCCCACCACACGTCCCTGAATTCGTGCAACTACACGGATAACTACAATCCGACGAGCAGTCCATACAATCGGGCGTGCTGTCGGGGGCATTGCTCCCACCACACGTCCCTGAATTCGTGCAACTACACGGATAACTACAATCCGAGGTGCAGTCCGAACAATTCGGAGTGCCATCCGACGGGGGATCGCTACCCGAATCATCGTCATCTGACGATGGACCACATATTGAATCTGTATTCACACCACTCAGCCAGGAGATCGCATGCGGACGCGAAAAACTCGTCTGCTTACAATTACGATATTTCCACCCACAAGATGTCAGCGTATCACCCCCTGAACCCGAAACCCATTTCTGTAACCCACAGTCTCTCGGCTTATGCGTGGCATCATCTGCCGTATTACACGTGTAATAGACAATACCACACCCATACAAGTTCGTATCATACGCATCATCCGCCGTACCACATTTCGAAAAGTGCGCCTCACGCGCCTCAGACGGATACGAATACGTTATATTGCACCCACCCCCCGGACACGAAAAAGACGGCATATCTACGTCCAACTCCGGGGCATTGTAGGCAGACTCCTCGTGAGCCGGATCACTCGGTGAACTACCGCTACCGTGATACTGTGAATTATGGTTTATCACTGCCACACGATACTTATCCCACGCATGCGCATAGGTTGTCAGTGCCGTATTGGCTGCGGAGACACGAGAGGAACACTCCGAGATCGCCGTTTCATACGCCGACTCTAAATCCGACGTCGTATTCACAGAACCCAATAAGCCTAACGCCCGCAGCGATGGCTCCATCGACGCAATCACCGTCGCAGATAACGTATTACCCCCCGTAACCCACGTCACGGTGATCGTCACAGCCCCCTTTAGCACCGAACCTAACGTCAAACTAATGCCCTCGTGAATCTTCTGTTTATGCAAACCATAATACGTCCCGACATCCCCCATCACACTCGATGCATTATGCGCCGCAATCACCTTGTTCTGAGCGATCTCCCGTGCATCTTCCTGAGCTTTCTCTAGGTTCTCTATTGCGGTGCCGAGGTCGACCGCTGACGCAGACAGCACACAAACTGACAATAACACACACACGATCGCGGCAAAATAAAAATGTTTTCTCATCGGTTTTCACCTAATTTTGGGAGGTGCGGATAGATGTTACTCCACACCAATAAAGACGGGTACGAACCGTCACGATAATTTTCAATACGCTCCGAGGAATAATCAAGACTCGGCCACGTTAACATCATCAAATCGCTACGGCGCGCCCGCACATCAAAATCCGCATAGGAAAAACCATAGAGATTGACCGGGTAACGTTCCTGCATGGCTCTGATGAGACGATTCACCGTCGCCGCGGCGGTGCGCCCTTCCGGCGTATCGCCATAATAGTGTTGGTGATACTCCGCGCGGGCGATCGCCATGGCTTCGGTATCGTCGGGCGGGAAGTCGGGCAGGTAGTCTCCCGACCAGTGCCCGCGTTCTTTGGACTGCTCTCGTAATGCCGCGGCAGGGTTGCTCGCTAACAACTTGGCATGGTAAGTTAAACCGGTCGGCGACTCGCCAGTGGGAGACGTTCCGGCGGGCGTGTCGCTCTCAATCCTTGAGGGTGGTTCTACCGGTGCATCATGCGCCCCCGCGTGCCACGTCCCATCCGCATGCGTGTGTCCGCCTTGTTGCGGTTGCTCCGTTTTTTCAACAACAGGCATTTCTGTCTGGGGTTGTTCCGTCGGTTTCTCTAACGGCTCTACCGCCTTGTAAATGATAATCGGCTCAGGCGGTGGCTGTATTGAGAGCAGGTAAAGCCCGACACCTGCGATTGCCACTATGAACACCGACAGCGGTAGCCAATACTTTCGGATAAACATGTTTCTCTCCTTTATTTGACAACTTTCGCACCGAACCCTGCATCTGCCAACGCGGTGATCAGCACCGAAGATTTAACGTTACTTTTCACAATCACTTTTCGGTCTAAAACCGAGACCGAGACGATCTCTAATTCTCCCTCTACTTCACCAAGTGCAGACCGCACCTTTTTCGCACAACCCCCTCAGTCCATACGTTCAACACTTAAGGCGATCACTTCTGTCTGCGGACCACAACCGATGACGAACATCACCGACACGGCGAGCAGTCCACACAAGACAAACACAAGGATGTTGCGTTTCACAACGGTTTTCCTGTATTCAGAACACACAAAAAACATCAGGGGAGGCGTGCCCGAAAGCGACAAAAAGAGAGGCGAAGGCAAGTCGTCCCGTGAGGGTGCTGGTCTCTATAGGATAACATCAAAAACTTGTTATCTGCTATGATAGAAACCAGCACTGCTATAGTCCAGTTATGGCAGTGCGCTGCGTCGCACGGTGCCGTTAACACCGGCGGCGCACCTCTAAATCGTTAGCGGCTGCCATTGGCAAAACGATAGAGATATATACAAGTATAGCCTATGTCTCTATCATTGTCAAAAAAAGTTGCACCGCGCCAAAACATGTGCGGTGATGCAACACAAAAAACCCGCAGAGCAATACCTTGTCTGTGACGAAGGCAGCACGCGGGAGCGCAAGGTCTATGTAATAAAACGGACCTTGTAAAGTCCAATACTTAACGTTTGTGAAGTGATAGGGCGAGAGAGCAGCAGACAGGCTGAGCTGAGCTGAGCTGAGCTGGCTGACTGGGGAAATTCGATACGGTATTCAGTAATCGTTTTCTGCTTTCCATCGCTTAAGGTCCTGTATCGCGCTCAAACGTTAAGTTTGATTAATTATACACTCTGAAAGATATATTGTCAAGTTAAACTTTGAAAAAACGTCTTTCTAGCGATTTTAGAAAATTTCCTATGAACTTTTATTATAATACCACAACGCTGATATG
>RKRO01000186.1 GCA_007571355.1 Candidatus Poribacteria bacterium
AAGGTCTTCATGGGTTTCTATCTGTTCAGTTTTCATACCATAGAGCCTATCAAAATCTACAAAAAATGTCAAAAACTTTCACAATGTAAACACTACCTATTTATTCAACTGCACCGAATCCAAGCCAGAAAACGCATTTACATGATCTGATCGATAATCGCGTTTGTTTGTAACCCAGCCTCACCCGAACACCGGATTGGTTCACCCGTCTTGAAATGATTGACGAAATCTTCCACGAGACCTGTATGTGTATGCGGTAAGGGGTTCTGATTCATTTCGACCCATCCGTCTGACTTTGTTTCAAGCGTCAGGTTCCCCGAATTCAGCGGCGAGCACCGTAACCATCCTTTCGTGCCATAGACCTCAACATCGTCTATTGAGATACCTACGTTCCAATTGATGTTCGCCACTGCATGCGCGCCGCTCTCAAAACGGAGCGTAAACACGGCGGAATCGTCTACGTCAATGTCCAAATGCACCGTCTCCGCGTATCCTCGGACAGATTGAACCTCTCCCATCAGATATTGGAGTAGCGAGATACGGTGACTGCCGAGATCCATCAGTACACCACCGCCGCTGATGTCTCGGGTCACGCGCCAACTCTTTAAATCGTGTCGGTTTGGGTTATAGAAACCGGTATGATTCACTCGTGCCAGTACCACGTCCCCGATGGCACCCTCGTCCATCAACGTCTTCATCTTCACGATATTTGGATAGAAGTTTCGGTAATAGGCGAGCATCAAGGTAACATTCGCATCGTGGCAGGCATCCACCATGCGTTGGCATTCTTCAACCGTCATCGCCATTGGCTTTTCGCAAAGGACGTGCTTACCTGCCGCTGCCACACGGAGCGTCTGTTCGCAGTGGAGGTAGGGGTGTGTTGCGATGTAGATCGCATTGAGTTCGTCATCTGCCAGAAGATCGTCTATATCGGCATACGCACGTTTCGCGCCGTGTCTCTCAGCAAAGGATTCCGCTTTAGCACGGTCGCGCCGCATTACAGCGATGAGTTCCGAATCATTGACGGTATAGAGGGGCGGTCCGCCCTTATGCTCAGCAACATCTCCACAACCGAGTATGCCCCATCTGAGCGTTGCCATAAAATCTGTTCCTCATCAATAATGAAAGGTCGTAATTGGAAACGACTTGTAAACATCCGCTACAATACTTCAAGGCTCGGTGCCTGCAGTACCTCACGGCGCGGCTGTCTGAGACATCGCACATCATCCACGCCTTAGATTCCATATTTTCAGGAGGCTTCATCAACGGCGCAATCAGTCCTTTTTCATCTACAGTCCGTTGTTAAAGTTTAACACGCATTGGCAGTAAATGTCAAATAATTTCGGGAATGCGCCCCTATTTTCTATTGTACAGCAAACGGAAATCTATTAGGATATTGGAAAAACATAGGATGAACGATGGCAAAAGGGACGAAACTTGAAAGAATTTACCCGTTTTTTACTATGGACGACCTTGCGGAGTCAGTCGACTTTTACAATCAAAAACTCGGTTTTGAAACAGACTTACTTATCCCAGACAATGACCCATTTTTCGCGATCGTGTCTCGTGCGAATGTGCGGATCCTCCTCAAACGTATCACTGAGCATATTCCAAATACCTAAAAAATGGGGTAAGTGAGCTCTAAAATATATCTTGACCTATTGTATGCCTTGTGCTATTCTATCAAAATCAATACTTTTTAGAAGGAGGGAAACCCTTTCTCTCCGCGATCGGTGCTAATTGTCGTTCTGAGGATGCGGAGAGTCTCGGTTTTACAGTCTTTATGCAGGTCGCAGCAATGTTTGGTGATAGAAAAGGTGGTGTGGTCGAGAAACCGGATCCGCGTGCTGGTGGCGACATCGTCGTCGTCAAAATCCATGCGGTTCCAATGTGCACGGAGTATAAAGGGTTCATACATGGCGGCACCGGCGAGCATTTCGGCCACGAAGCCGCTGGCGAAGTTGTAGAAGTTGCACAACCCGGCCGCATCCAAGTAGGGGACCGGGTGGTGGTGCAACCCCAGAACGCCTGTGGTGAATGCCAGATGTGTGCTATCGGCGAGCACATCCATTGTATGAGAGGTCGTCGGGCTAGTATCCGGGACCTCATTGACGGGGAAGTGGCTTCGGCGACTTACGCACAGTACATGCACAAGATGGAGGATCTGTTGTGTTTGATTCCAGAAGGTGTGAGTTATGAACATGCCGGGATGGCGTGCTGTGGACTCGGACCGACATTTGGCGCGATGGAACAGATGCAGGTCAATTCACTGGATACAGTCATGGTTACCGGTTTAGGGCCTGTCGGATTGGGCGGTATTATCAACGCCCACTATCGCGGGGCGCGCGTCATAGGTGTAGAAAGCCACCCGTATCGCGCAGAACTCGCGAAAAAATTAGGCGCGGAGGTCGTCTTGGACCCGAATGATGAGGATATTCTCGATCAAATTCGTGACTTAACGGACGGGGTCGGGATTGACAAGGCGGTGGACTGTTCTGGGGCATCTGCAGCTCACCGGTTGATGGTCGACGCAGCGCGGAGAAAAGGGCAAGTCACGTTCGTCGGCGAAGGCGGTGAATTTCCGCTTGCGGCAAGCAGAGACATGATTCGCAAAGGCTTAGTCCTACGCGGGAATTGGCACTACAACCTCGGCGTTTATCCAAAATTAATGAAGGTGATCCAAGATTCACCCGAACAGATAAACACGTTCATCACACACACCTTCCCGATGCGTGATGTACAGAAGGCGTGGGAACTTCAGGCGACGGGGGAATGTGGGAAAGTCGTGCTGTATCCGTGGGAATAGTAGTTCAAAAACGTCATGAATGTTTCTTCAATAGGCTGCGTTTTGGAGGCGGCGGGGTTTCTATCCAAGTGTTACCTTGCGCCGCCTTCTTGCATTCCGCTCGTGTCATTTCAAAGCCTAACGTCTTCCTATCATCCACTTCCCTTGCGACGGTGAAGCCGAGCGACTCCCACAGACACAAGGCTCCTCTAAAAAATGGGGTAGGCGAGACATAATAATCGTTTGACAGAAAATCGTTTTTGTAGTATAATTTATCTAAAGTTATGAAAGTCTGCTTGCTGCTACCGGCTTACAATGAATCCAGAACAATCGGGCAGATAATTCAGGAAGCATCCGAATTTATCGGCGAGATTGTTGTTATTGACGATGGTTCATCAGACGAGACAGCAGGGATTGCATCCGCATCCGGCATCGTCTGCTTGGGAAACGCTCTCAAAAAAGGGTTTGCTTATGTGGTTGAACATGGGTATGAATTAGTCTTCACAATGGACAGTGACGGACAACATGCCCCCGCGGACATACCACGCTTTTTAGAACATTTTCATAGTACACACCCGGATATACTCATCGGGGCAAGGGACACAGAAAACTTGCAGACATCAATGCCGTTTCACCGACGTGTCAATAACCGTTTCGTCCCTTATGTTGGTTCAAGGTTGTGTGGGCAATGGGTGCCTGATTTCCAATCTGGATATCGACTCATTCACACAAACGTTTTACGACATGTCCATTTGGAAACGGCACGTTATGAAACGGAATCTGAGCTCGTAATAAAAGCAGGAAAACTCGGATTCCGAATTGAAAGTTTGCCGATTCAGACCCATTACGGCGGTGAGGTCAGCCATATTAAACTGCTTCGTGAGATGTGGCTTTTTACGAGATTGTTGATTCGTAGTCTATGAGGAATCAGAATACAGTGATCGGGCCCCGGTTTTCAGGGACAAAGAGGGTTTGATAAACCAAAGCATCTCTTAACTGACAACTGACAACTAACACATGAATTCACTCCGGTTTTTTGTTAACGGCTTTCTGATAGGCATTGCCAATATTATTCCCGGTATGAGTGGCGGCACCCT
>RKRO01000439.1 GCA_007571355.1 Candidatus Poribacteria bacterium
CTTCCCTCCCCCCGCAAGCAGGGGGGCATCAGAGGAGCCTCGCTTGATAGAATGTGTTTCCATAATGACTGGCTTTACTATAAATGCACACTTTTAGGAAGATACCTCCCCCTTCCCCTCCGCAAGCAGGGGGCATCAGAGGGACCTCGCTTGATAGAATGTGTTTCCATAATGACTGGCTTTACTATAAGCCGCAAAAGGCCAACGTTGTGGTTCACGCCATCATCTCGCTCTCCGTTGATGAAGGAGGACCGTCAGGATCGAAATATCCGCTGGCGAGACACCCGGCAGGCGCGAGGCTTGCCCGATAGAGGTCGGACGAATCTTTATTAATTTTTCGCGCGCTTCTGTCTTTAACCCTTGAACGTTCGCATAGTCGAAAGTATCGGGAATTCGGAAATTTTCTAACTTCTTAAATTGGTGAATTTGTCGCTGCTGCCGTTGGATGTATCCGTCGTATTTAATCTGAATTTCCACCTGTTCCTTCACTGTTGCGGGTAGCCTGTGAGTGGGTGGCGCGATTTCTGTTATATGCTCATAACGCAGTTCTGGGCGTTTCAAGAGGTCTGCAAGCGATGTTGGTTGCTTTAGTTCACCTGTTTTAAGGATATTTTCCCGTAGGGGCGAGGCGATCTCGCCTCTACTCAGTGCCGTCGGTTTAAGCAGTGTCTCTTGTAGTCGTGTCAATTCTGTTTGGATGTCCGCGGCTTTGCTTTCATAGTGTCGGTATCTGTCGTCATCAACGAGTTGAATTTGTCTACCGATTTCAGTGAGTCGTAGATCGGCGTTATCTTCGCGCAGCGCCAACCTGTATTCGGCGCGCGATGTGAACATACGGTAAGGCTCTCGGATGTCGAGTGTAACCAAATCGTCAATCAGTACGCCTATATAGGCCTGTGCCCTGTCAAGTACAAGCGGTTCTTCGCCTTTGACCTTTAGGGCGGCGTTGATGCCCGCCATGAGTCCTTGTGCGGCGGCTTCCTCGTACCCCGTTGTCCCGTTGAGTTGCCCTGCGAAGTAGAGCCCGGGTACTGCTTTGGTCTCAAGTGTCGGTTGTAGCTGCGTTGCGGGTGCGAAATCGTATTCTACGGCGTATCCGAAGCGCATGATCTCAGCGTTTTCTAACCCTTTGATGCTATGTACCATCTCGACTTGTACATCTTCGGGGAGGCTTGCAGAGATACCGTTGAGATAGATTTCGTCGGTGTCGCGTCCCTCTGGTTCTACGAAGACTTGATGCTCCGTTTTTTCAGAAAAGCGGACGACTTTGTCCTCAATGGATGGGCAATAACGGGGGCCGATGCCGACGATGCGCCCGCTGTACATCGCGGAGCGGTGGAGGTTCCCACGAATGAGATCGTGGGTATTCTCGTTGGTATAGGTTAGATAGCATGGGAGTTGGGGCTGCGTAATCGCTTCGGTGACGAATGAGAACGGGAGCGGGTCGTCATCTCCGGGTTGGATTTCCATCGGGCTGATGTCGACGGTTTGCGCGTTGACGCGCGGGGGTGTCCCTGTTTTAAGTCTACCGATCTCAAATCCGAGGTTTAGGAAACTCTCCGATAGTTTCTCGGCGGCGGATTCGCCTGCCCTACCGGCACTATAGGAGACATCACCGATGTGGATGATACCTTTTAGGAAGGTACCGGTTGTCAGGATTACGGTTTCTCCGAAATAAGCTGTCTTTGTCTGGCTCAGGATTCCGATGCACTGTCCATTTTCCACAAGAAGTTCTTCGACCAATACCTGTTTAATATCCAGTTTCGGTTGTGCTTCGAGAACGCGTTTCATTTCATCTTGGTATGCTTTTTTATCGGCTTGTGCGCGGCTTGAACGGACTGCCGGTCCTTTTTTCGTATTCAAGCGTCGGAATTGGATGCCGGTCTTGTCGATATTTTTTGCCATCTCGCCGCCAAGGGCGTCAATCTCTTTAACGAGGTGTCCCTTCGCAAGTCCGCCGATGGCAGGGTTACAAGACATCTTCGCGATTGTGTCGAGGTTGATTGTAACGATAAGCGTTTCG
Organism: Candidatus Poribacteria bacterium; assembly: GCA_007571355.1. Lineage (GTDB taxonomy): Bacteria > Poribacteria > WGA-4E > WGA-4E > WGA-3G > WGA-3G. The sequence continues at coordinate 2,024 of RKRO01000439.1, forward strand.
CACCCCATACGTGCAGCGGCGAGTGCGGCTTCACAACCGGCATGACCGGCACCGACAACAATGACATCGTAGTGTTTGTTATATGTGTTCATGCTTTATCCGGTTCCGGTAAGTAGGGGCGAGGTCATCTCGCCCGTACGGGTTGGTTAGAGGCCGTCATAAACGATGCTAATAACGAGTGTTGCGACAACCTCTAAGCTTTTTGGGCTACATTTATCAACCGTATCCTCGACTGTATGCCAATACGGGTAATCGAAGTCGATGATATCCACCATCGGGATTCCGGCGTTGATGAGTGGCACGTGATCGTCCATAATGGCGGGGCCTAAACGTTGTTGGAACGGTGCAAGCCCGAGTGCTGCTGCGCGCTGCCATATTGCTGCGGTAAACGCCTGGTTGGCGTTCCAAGAGTTTGCTTCTATTGGCAGTGTTAAATCCTTGTCGCCGACCATGTCTAACAGAATTCCGTAGTCGGGTTTCCATTTGCCGAGGTTTTGTGCGAAGAATCGGGAGCCGATGAACATATCGTCTGCTGTTCTGCCGTAATCTTCGCCATCGAAAAGGACGATAACAACCCGCCGCGGGGGTGGATGCGCTTTAAAGACTCTGGCAAGTTCGAGCAGCACGGCGACTCCGGAGGCGCCGTCATTGGCACCGAGGATCGGTTGATCCCGATTTTCTGGTTTCGGGTCGTGATCGGCAATCGGGCGCGTGTCCCAATGCGCAGCGAGTAGCAGTGTCTCTCCGTTCTGTCCCTTCCCCGTAACGGGTGGGAGCCCCGGTCCGAACTCCGCCAAAATATTGTTTAGGTGCAGTGTTTCAGTGCCGACCTTGTATTCAAGGGGTTGCAGTGCCGCGCTGTTCGCGTATTTCTGGAGTTCTGCAAAGAGATAGTCCCGTGTTTCGCGATGTGCTGCGGAACCGGGTGGTCGTGGGCCGAACGCGCACTGCTTCTCTAAGAGGGCAAAGGCGCGTTGTGCGCTGAAGGCCGCGTTCGCTTGGCGAGCGGTCCCCGTTCTGGCCTGTGTCTCGCTGCTCGGCTCTGTGCTTCGGCTATCTGAATCCGGTTCTGCACAGGCAATGCCCCATACACTGCAGGACAGATACATTAAAAGTAGTAGACACCATCGCGCGTTCATTAAGCTTTTCGCCTGCCTTCCAATGCTTTTGCAAGGGTTACTTCGTCAATGTACTCTAGATCGCCGCCGACAGGGATCCCGTAAGCGATCCGCGTGACAGCGATTTCAAACATTTCCAGATGCTGTGTGAGGTAGAGTGCTGTTGCTTGTCCTTCCGTCGTCCAATTCGTCGCCAGAATTATCTCTTGTACCGGTTCAGCGTTATTTGCGGAGTCCTTGATACGTTGAAAGAGTTTATTAATTCCGAGTTCTTCGGGTCCGGTCCCGTCTAAGGGGGATAGAACCCCGCCAAGCACATGGTAGAGTCCGGTGTAGCCGTTGGTTCTCTCAATTGCCCATAGATCGTCGGATTCTTCAACGACACAAATTAGCTGCTGATTGCGGCGCGGGCTGGTACAGATGTAACACGGGTTTGTATCGGTAATCATACTACACACATCGCAGTAGGAGAGTTGCTGTTTTACCTGTGCAATGGCTTCCGCAATTTGGGCGGTTTCGGATATTCTTGCATAAGGCGTTAGCGTACTGGTTATCGGTTAACGGGACTCATGGCTCAGTTATCGTAGCCTCTGAACAGAAAGGCACACTTGTAAGAATACAACCTCGTGAATAAACACTTTCTTCGCATTGGATGTGCGCGTTTGCAAAAACACCCCTCCGCAAGCATGGGAATTGGGTGTTCCTTTCGTGTGTACCCAAGCACAAACTGGAAGTT
>RKRO01000150.1 GCA_007571355.1 Candidatus Poribacteria bacterium
GGTTGTCTGAAATATCGTACGAGATAAGATAGAACACCGAACGGACCTCCCTGCTTTTTTCGATTTTGTCTTGTTCAACTCGACTGACAATTTACAGGGGCTAAACTCACATTAGGATACCAGCCCTATCGTTAGGTTGTCAAGGAAAATCATTTGAAAAGACGGTTTGGGATGCGGTACTGCCCGAATCCAAACGTTGTATGATGCCCGATATGCAGATACTCACCGAAATAGATAAAGGGTAAAAACGGATCTAATTCCCCTGAAAAATGGATTTTCCCGATAAACCCGCCCATTGGCACGAACTTCTCTGCGCGGTAGGAGTACCGATCCTTTCTGAGCCAATTCAGGCGAGAATCATGCTTGACCGTGGTAGAAGCCGCAATTAACGCGCGAGCATCTACGTCCAAATCTTCACCGCAATGGAAATAGCTCAGGAACCGGATACGACGGAGCAGGTTGCGGATGAGGTGTTCAAATGTTAACTCGCTTGTCCACTTCCCATTAACTTTGATACTCGTGGGTGTGAGAAATGCCAGTTCAATCTCGTCTGTGGTGTGAGGTGCTGCGTACATCACATCGTCGAGCCGAAGCACCGTCCCTTCATCTGTTAACATCTCGGTTTCTGCAGTAAAGATTGTCTGTGTCTGGTCGTGCCCGTGCGCCGACAAGCTTTCGACTGTATTGAGTTGGCACTGCCCCCGTCTGCCTTGTAGCCCGATGCGTCGTTTGCCCATCTCCTGAAACGTTAGTACAATCCACGGTAAGAGGTTGATTGCCTCACCGATAAGTACTATATTACACGTAAAGGTGTCGCCCGGGGCATAGTCTGATTGTCCGGTGTGAGGCGGTTCGAGGACAAACGGGTGCGGTGCATACGGTTGACCGCGTAGCATCGGGCTATCGTCTGGCACTGGTGTTTCAAAGCATTTGGAGTAGATGCATCGCTCTGGGAACTGGCAATGTTTTTCACATTGCCGTTCACTGCCGAGGCAGGCGATATCGCGCAGGATGTATCCGAACCGGCTGCGGAAAACGTTGCCTTTGTATTGTGGCATCTTCAATGGTTCTTGGACGGTATAGGCGAAGCGATAACGCGCAAAGCGGAAGTTTTGGAGCATGGCTTGTTTACGTCCAACCGAAGGCAGTGTGTAGGTATTGATAAAATTTTTGCTGGAGGCGATCCCACATATCCTTCCCCCAGATTTCTAAAGACAAACTTGAACGTCCTGTTTCTTCTTTCAATTCGGCTTGGATAAGTTGCTGTGCCTGTTGCGAAGCCCTACACAACACAATGGCGCGTGCTTCAACCCCGCCGAGTTGCCGCATGCGTAAAAGAGCCTCCATCCCTTTTTGCTTCACCTGGGCATGTTCATAAGCAAGCGTACACGAGACGACCACGATTTGGTACCCTAAGACTGCAACCACATCAAGTTCAAAAGGCTTCGCACTTGCGCTTGGGACATTGGCTCTTCGGACATATACTTTGTGGAAAAGTCTATAGTTGCTCCGATCTGGGTGCTGCCGGGAGATGGCTGCCAAGGCATCCTGAAAAGCGGCATACGCCCCGTACTCAAGCAATTCGGGTGTAGAACACCTGCTGCTATTGAGTGCTGCACGGCCTCTTGCCAATTGTTCTTCGTCGAGTGTTCTCGGAGCGGGACAATTTCTCGTTGGATTGTTACCGAATTTATCCCAGTATTCATAAGGAAATGGGCCGAGTTCAAAGCCGTTGAGTTCAGCGATGCGTTGCAGCGAAGGCTCGACTCCTTTGCGCGTATCTGAGACTAAGATAGTTCCGTTCCGGTCTATGAGGGTCGCGCCTGCGTCGGCGCGTGGATCCAGATAGGAGGTTTCTATCTCCAGATGGCGCGAGGGAAGATAAACCTTAATATTTTCTGCTGCAGCGACGGTTTCAACGCACATCACCTTTGTCCCCCCGGTATAATGCACGTGAATGCAACGGGTATTATTTGGCAAATTGTGTATGAGGTTCCGGGTTATGTCGTTGCGGACAGTCGATGGATTTCCGGATACTGTTTCGACCGTATCCATGGCGAATACATTGCGTCTATATTTCAGCAGTCGATCTCGTTCGGGTCTTGTCTCTTTCGTATGCACCAGTCGTACGTGGATGGGCGGTGGCAGGTTATCTTTCAAATGATGCAGTGCCACCCAAACCGGTAGTGGATTGGTGCCAACTGTTAGCATGAGGAGTGTTCCCATGGGCAGTTTCCTCGGTTTTTTTACAAATTTTGCCGGCTGTTGAAAATGTTGTGCTATTTTCAGAGGCTTTTGGACGGTAGAGATGGAGCGGTAGCATGTGAATCGGAAATTTTGTAGCATTGGTAAGCATTAGAATTTTACTACTTTTTGTCACCGACGAAACTTATGAAGACTCAACAGATTCTATAGTAATTGGGATGACAGGCATACGGACTAGCTCAAATTTGGACTGATCATAGTCATCTAAAAATAAACGTTGGGTTTGTTGGGATCGGGTCAGTTTCTTTAATTCACTAACGGTTGTCTTTTTTTCAATTTTCTCTTCAAGATCAACATCCGTGATTAATGTGTGATAAACTGCATCAATTTTCGCTTGTTGTGCCGCAAAAAGCGTCAGAGCAGCCATACCTTTCCGCCCACCGGATAGTGATAAGTGAATGTTTTTATCAGGGTTATCTGCCCGCGCTTCTGTAATGACAGAAACAATCCTTTCAAGATAGACTTTACAGTCATCGCTGGAGGCGACATCTTGAATATTTTCAATCTCAATGGACGTAATAGCACATTTTTTTTTATTAAACGCCGTTTTAAGCAGTCTGACACCGTTGCGAATCTCAGCATTTTTAGGGTGAATGACAATTACCCTTTCGATGTCCGCCCCCTCGATCGCCGACAACAATACGAAGGTTTGTGTAATAACCATCGGTGTTTTCCCAAGAGGTGCGATTAATACACTATTCTCTTTAAGTTCACTGAGATGGATATGCAGAGGATGATCCTCGCTGTATAACGGGCGCGTTCCATTGATGATTCGGTCGTAAGCTGCACCATGACCGACAATAGTAGCAATAACAATTTTGTTGCCAGTTTGATAGTAGAACAAACGCTCATCGGTGCGTTTCTTTTTAAAACAGGTGCAATCTGTCTTTGCATTGTCGGTTTGGAAGGTATGTTTATGAACAGATAGGGCTTGCGGATTTCGCATTGAACGGAAATAACCCGTCAAACGTTTTGCTGTTTCACCGCCGTTGTCTTGGTAAAATTCGTATGCTTCGGCAGATAGATAAACATCAAGGACATCGCTTTTCTCTTGCTGAAAGATTTGGCGACCAAAAGCCTCAAGCTCGTCATCAATTTCAATAGATGGCGATGTATTCGGATTGGATTGCGTCTTGTAGAGATACTGTTGAAGGGCAATACCGCTTGGTAGTTGTTCATACGGAATTTCAACCAGCGTGAGTTCCTCGACGGGCGGGCTTAACTTTTCGGCCCGTCTATCTTCTGGGAAATCGAACAGTGCCTCAATTGAATGGAAGTTTCGCTTGGTAGGGTCATCTTCGTGTTTATCTAAGACATGGTACAATCCACGCACACATTCAAAAAACTGGCAGGTCACCGCCATGACTGCCGACATATTCTTTCGCCCACCAGCAAGCGAAAGATAAACGTGATCTCCCGTGTTTTCGTAAGTTCGGATTGAATCTGACAAAATCCTAAGAAATTCTATAGATCTTTCACGGCTATTTGCATCTGGAAAAGGTAGGCAAGATTGACTGACAATACATTTCCCATTGAAATGTTCCTTGACCATATCATAGCCAAGATCAATGAGTCTTTCGCCTTGTGGATGAATGATATGTAACTCATCAATCGTCAGATCCTTTTGGGTTTGCAATGCTTGCACCATTGAGGACACGACAATTGGCGATTCACCGAGCGTTGCAATCAGAACATTCTTTGCCATAATCAGAACCTCTTTAGAATTTACAATGTTTCACGAATAGGCGCGTTAGAATTTTTGTCAAACCAATCTTGACTTGGATAACGATAAGCAGTTGTATCATTCGGATCCCATCGCCAGATGCGCCGAAGCGCGTTCAATGTCGGTGAGGTCGTGTCATCTGTAAACAGTTGTGTCTGTTCTGATAAGTAGGTTTTCCGTCCTTCGCCTTCATATTCGGTTGTCCCTTGCTTCGCTACATAACGGCTGGCATAATCAATCAACGTAAGTTTCGTAATATCAAAATGGACGCTACCGAATCCTGCAGGTTTGCCATAACCGATCTTGTGACGCATATCCTGCTCAAGAACAAGTGTGTAAAGCAGGGTCTGTAATTCGAGTGTTTCAAGATTCGTGAACTGCAAGGAGAATGCAAATTGACTCCCTGTATCAACCGGTATAATATGTTCATTGTAGTTAGTTTTCGTCTGTGCTGGCAGTATTCCGCGCGGTTGGTGAAAATAGTATTTTCGCCCTGCGATCCATTCTGGGTCCAGGTAAAACGCTTCATGGCGCGGTTTGGGACCCATGAGCGCGATCGTATAGACCGCTTCATGTTCGCAAATACTCACCTCCACAGCATCGTTAAATGAAACGTGACCAAGTGATAACATATCTGAACTGTGCATTGCCCCAAACATTCGGCAGGCGATACACAGATCGGCAGTTTCACATTTTTTAAAATCCTCCGGCAATTTGGTGGTAATATCTTTATCTTCGTATTTCCCATCGAAAAATAGGAAGCAACCGTTCCCAACGGTTTCCACAAGACTACGGAAAAGTCCTTTCAGTGAACTTCCGGGGATGATGTGCTGTCCCTGCTGGTTTGTTATAAACGGCTCTGCACCACACATCTTTTTTGGCGAGTCAAAGATGAAGATAGGGGTTTCTGCTGTAATCGTTCCCTCAATTTTCCCGGACACTCCACTGAACCTATCATGTGGCGAAGCAGGCTTTCGTATGGGTGATTTATCCCAGTCAATCGGCACAAAGTCATACGGATTCATGAGACCTCCTCCAGATGTCGAAAACGGTAAAATTCCAAATCACCTGTTTCTGAATTTAGATAGTGTCGAGCAGATATTTTCACGCGGGATTTTCCGCTTCCATCTGGGACGGGATAAGGCAACAGTCGAGGGATTTGCAGTTCAAGGAATAAGTTCGTCGCTTCAGGCTGACCAATCGCTTTAAGTGTATCTGCTGACATCCTTTCACCCCAGAGATAGTAAGTTTCATCTTGGGTCTCAAATTCTGAGAGCGACTCGGTATGAGGCATCGGCAATTCTGTTGGTTCACCGATATAGACAATAACAAAAACGCCATCCTGTTTTTCCCATCGCAACTCAAAATTGTCATGAAAAATGCGTCCGCGTTCCCACCCTTCAAGGTTTTCGCTTGAATTGTACGTCTGCAGGCAAATTCCGAGTTCCTGCTCGTCATCAGGCAGGAAAACATTAGGCACACGCTCAAGCATCATCAACAATTCAGGTGGACGGTCCAATGCGTGGACAATTGGAAGTAAATTTTCAGATGTCCCCCAACAAATTTGTTCAGCCATTTGTTCCTCCGTCTCGTCGGAATTCCATGTACTCAAACTGCATTGTTTCCGGCATCTCCCACGACTGAATTTTTGAAACAAACCTTTCAATTGAGTTTTGTTTGAGGCACTTCAAGCTTTCCTCACTGAAAGTTGTGATTTTTCGGAATCCACGGGTCTCCGTAATTGGTGCCTGTTCAACGGTTACTTCGTCATCGGTATCTGTCCCATAGGAACCATCACCCAGCAGTTTACCTAATCCCCAAACTTCATTATCGGATCGCCCATTCACGGCGCCGAGATAATTAACAGATACTTCAGAAATCGTGGCTTTGACGCTCCCAAGCCCTCGCGACCGTCCAGACCCTATACGTATTAGACCTTCCTCTAAATCTGAAACGATTAGCATCAGAATCCCAAGTTGCCACACCTCAAAGTTTCGCAGGTAGATGTCTGCCTCAAAATCAACACCGGACGAAACGACTTTCAAATCGAATTTAGCACCACTCGCTGCACCACCCGTAAGGCGATCGATACCAACGCCATCGCGCTGCTCAACTTTCTGCTGGCTGCCTTCGGCAAGGTAGGCATCCGAGATAGCGACACGTCCAATGAACGAAGTCGAGCCGAATAGTCGACATGCGGGGCAAGAATCAAGATAGACCGCTTCATTCGACAAATCTTCTTTCTTAGGATATCGCCGCCATTGAACTTGGCTAACCTCCAATTGCTCTTTTCGGCGTACTTCAAACTTGTCACCGCATGAAACATCGGCGTAATTGGGACAGACGAGTTGATCGTTTTCGCTGTTCGGATTGGTTTTAACAAATGGATTACAAACAACTTCATCTTTAAGCGTTCGTATTACTTTTTCGATATGACTCCGAAAAACCCCTTTCAGTGAACTTCCGGGCAGATAAACTTCCGCATTGCCATTGCGGTAAGTTCGCACAGGAGTCATGTCGGGACCAGAAACTGTAGGATGCCCCGATTTGATAAGTACAGGACCCGCGGTGTGAATTGTAAGCGTAAATCTGCATTCATTAAGCAGCTGTTTGAGCATTTTATCCCTCCGAGACATCCGTAAGTAGCGCACCGATATGTTTTTCCAGAAAATCGGTCATATCATCAACTTTCGTCATCTTCTCCCCAAGTCTTTTACCAAGGAGATAACGCTGTAACTGATCGGGATCCCTCAAATCTGATTCATAGGCTGTTAAATCAATCAGTTGGCAGTTACCAAGTCCCCGGGATCGCATCCCACCGATGCCAGCCATACCACTGACAAACTCACTTAATCCGATACAAACTAAACCTAAGTCGATATCACTCGGGCTTTCCAGGACAATTTCCATTTTGAATATTGAACCGCCAGAGATAACCTCATAGTCATACTTCAACCGATCAACAGCCCGCTCACTATCTCTATCAATTGCTACGCCATCGCGTAGTTGTGTGGCTTCTGCCCACTCTTCAACATACAAATCGCTGAAGAAGACCTTAGACGCTGCATACGGCGAACCAAAGAGTTTGCAGGTATCACATAACTCTTTTTTAAGAATTTTGACAAGTTGTGTCTCGCTCCAGCTGCTACCTCTGCGCTGGTTATTGAAATCTTCTTGTTTGGTGGTTGGGCAGTCGCCTTCAAAAAATAGGAAGCAAGTACTTCGGTGCGGAATTACGTTAACCAATTTTTCGACGGTACTGCGAAACACACCTTTGAAACTGGAACCCGGAATAAAAGGGTCCCCTTCCGGCGTTAAAACAACAGGGCTGTCCGTGCCCCGTAGATTGGTTTGTCCGCCGCCAATGTGCATACCGGATTTCAATTCTAATTTTCCAGTGAAAACGTATTTTCTATGCATCTCGCGCATCTGATAGGGCCCTTTGGTAGTTATATTCGGCAACTATATGCTGAATGTATTCTTTAGCTAACAAGTAAGCATACTGATAGATTTCCTTGTTTACTTGCCTCTTTTCGGCGCGTGTTGTCTTTTCAGGTTTCACAACAAACCCCGCTTTCTCAACTTTGCTAGGCAAACTCTTAAGGGAATCTTTCAGCGCTTGATAGAAATTTTTCAAATCCTCAGCCGTTGTGCTTCGCTTTAATCGGTTATCAATATAGCGGAAAATTTCATTCCAATCGCCTGCACCGAGAGCGTTTTGAAGTCCGCTCAGTTGGGCTTTTGAAACTTTAGGACTGTAGTAGGTCTCGACAAAATTGACCGCGTTTTCATAGAGTTCACCGTCACTCAACAGGCGAATTTTCTGACCCTGTTCCGTCGTCACCTCCATCAGGTTCACCTCCACTGCTTAGGTACTCGTAATGGACAACAAGTTGGCGCACGAATTCACGAATGAGATTTAGATAGATGCGTTGTCCTTCAACGGATTCTTCCTCAATACCTTCAAGAATGTGACAAATTTCTTCGCGCCGTTTTCGCAAGTTTTACTCGATGTATCTTTTCAATTTGTTGCCAAAATCCTCTTTTCGCCAATCTTCGTTGCGTTCCGATTTAGCAAACTGTTTCTTGATAAAGTCAAGTACGTCTGTTACTTTGAGTGTGGAATTCGCAATGTTTTCAAGACTCGTCATCTGGCTTCGGTGTCTTTCACCAAATGCCCTTGAAGCGATTTCTCCAAGTTTTTTTGCACGTGCGTAAAAGTCATTGCGGTCAGCGACTTGAGCGACTTCCTTAATGATTTTCATGCCCTGATTCATATTCATTGACCTCCGAATGAAAGGCATCGGCGACTGTCACCTGCCCGAAACCTTCTAGCTTGCGTTTGCCAATCCCAGTTTGTTCAATGTTATAAAGCGTCTGATAGAAGGCATCATCAGTTATTCCGTTATATCCAAATAGGAAAACAGACCCCATTGAAATCGCACACACTGCGGCTTTGGGCAATCCGAACAGGGCATTCCAGCCAAACACACGCCGAGTGCTCGCGTTTTGATAAATCAAAGTCACATCCCCAAGGTTCAAAACCTGATACAGATATTCACCGCTAAGGGCAGTCTGACAACGGAATTGTGGATCTGAAATAATAGCGTCCGACTGGAGCGTGATTGGAAAGTAAAATTGATGCTGCAAATCAACACAATGCGCTTGTGCTTCGGCATGAAATTTTTCATTGAACGCTGAGACGCGTTGCTTGAACGATACAAGGTCATCAACTTCAAACTCTTGAAATTCTGGAACACTCATTTTGCCCAATCCACGCGTTAAGTTATTTCCGATTCTGAGTAACCCCTTGCTTCCAATATCCTCTGCGAAATCGTAGAACTTATCGTACAATTGTTCATCCGCGAAGGACATAACTCCCCAAAACTGTTGTCCTTCATTAAGGACCTCGCGATTGTAAAGGATGCCTTCCTGAACAGCACCTGTTTCCCGACTGATTCCCGTTCGTATCAACAAGCGAGTCTTTGCTTCAGATTTACCGATCTCGATAATGCTTTCCCCGCGGCGATAGAAGCCAGAAAATGTATCCAATAACTCACAGCACTCGTCTTGCTTAACTGGATAGATACACTTCGTATGTGCGTTCAGGACTTCAACCTGAGTCTGACCACTCACCGCGAACAATCCCCAATACATGAGACTATCCATAACGCCGTGCCGTTCTCGCTTCCCAGTATCTGCCTTGAAACGGAAACCACTAAACCGTTTACAAGAGCGAGCGGTATTCGGAATCGGTTTGATCGGTTGCTCATCATCTCGAAGATCTGTATTTGAAAATTCGTTTGCTTGAAAGTTTGCAGGGTAAAGATTACTAAAGGAGACCTCACCTGAGAGGAAGAACCTTGTGAATTCAGTTTCATTATTACAGGTTTTGCGATGTCCAGATGCGAACGCACCTAACAGTGTAGTCCCGGGAATATATCTGAAGGTCTCAAAACTCGCTGTCGAACGAGATACACGGATGTTTAACGGAGATTCAGATGAAACGATAAACCTTGCTTTCATTTAGCATCTTCCTGCACGGCTTGATAGTATTCCAAATCAGACAAATTTGCCAATAAACTCGCAGTTTCGATTGGAGCGTCATTAATCTCTAATTCCAGAATCTCGCAACTATATCTACCCATCCCCGTTGACTTGTTTGCCCCAATCTTGTCATTGGCACAAATACCAGCAACGAGCAAAAGGAGTGAATAACTCCATTGGTTTTTCTCATCAATACGGAAGCCTTTCAGATGACCGTAAACATGTCCTTCAAAACAGAGCGTCCTGATACCGAATTCGCTCTGGAATAACGCTTGTTCGCGCACTGTGCCCAGAGTGCGAGAAATACTCGTTTGCATCCGTGTCTCTGTCTGGAGGTGGATGTATCGCTCTGGAATTCGGTCACTGTCGCTATCAAAGAGTCTCTGATCTTCCTCAATAAGAGTCGCGTTGTCGAAATAGAGTTCACCCGGCTTGTAACGAGAACCAAAAATTCGATCAACGATGTCAGTATCATCTCGAAAACGATCAATTGCTTCTCGCGCGTTATGTGGACTGACAGCACAAAGACCAAAAACACGGGCAATCTGCTCACACTTTTCGCGGAGCACGCCTTTCAGGGTTGAACCCGGAATATAGAGATAGTTGTTCGCGTCCCGGCACACACTACGATCCAACAAACCTCGGCGCAACCCAGTCCCTAAATGGAAGGGCGTTTCAAATTGAATCTGGTAGTCAATCTTAATAAAATCTCGAGGCATAAAAATTCATTCCACTCCGTTTTTGGTTTCAATGAAATTGTAAAGCTCAATAAGATCCAGAAACGGGGAATGGTAATCCTCACCTTCCTTGAACCAAGGGAAGAATGGAAAGAAGGAATCAGGCGCAAAGTGTGCAAGAAAGTCTCTGAAAATCTGCCGATGCCTTTTATCCTTTGTCCTACTGAAAAACATTATCCCTTCCAAAACTGACTGGTTACGATTTTGGAAGATGGCATCCCGAAGTCTGTTAAGCTTTCCGCTCGGAAAATTCTCTTTTTTCAAGCAGCGAATTGTCTCAACAATATATCGCAAATCGGCTAAATTGTACGGGCGAAGTGTTCGGTAAACATTTTCGTCGTCATTACTGAGGGTTTCGTCGTAATAGCTGTCAAAATCAAGACTATTAGAATTATTCACCACAATGAAGTTGATTAAACCTTCTGTACCTATTTCTTGCCCATGTCGTTTACGTCTCACCGCTTCCTTCTTGGCAAATTTCAAGGCTTGCTCAGCTAAATTAAGTAGACTCGAAAATGGAAAATTTGTATGAGCAATCGCAATACCAACGGATAGCGTCAAGCGTTCACCTAAATTTTTCTCAGTAAATGCACTAAACTTTTGGCTGATTTTCATGGAAACTTCAATAGCTTTGTGAGCTGTTGTAACCATCACTAAATCATCGCCACCAAGCATCAGAATATCAAACGGGAAGTGATTATCACCGGGCGGCAGATATGTAAGAACCGCCTCCTGGACACATTGGTAAATAGCATTGTCAACCACCTCGGAAAACTGTTTGACTTCGTCCAAGTTTTGCAAATTCCCCAACGTTTTTCCCATACTATCCCCGTCGGCATAGATAAGTGCCATGTAGTTTTCTGGCTTAGACATTTCCCCCAAATTACCAAAAACTTCGGGGCGATCTTTTCCTGTTATCTCATAGCCTTCTCTTGCGAGGTTACTGAGTAAGCGATGCCAAAGTTTATGCGCAACACTCTCTTCCGCTTTATCGCTGATAATACTTTTAATGTCTGCTTGGATTTCTTTGTTTTTGTCTCTTTTATTTTTGCAGCTCCTACAAAGCAATACCGGTTCCGGCTCTGTGACGTTTTGGATCGCATATTGTTCGCCACAAGAATCACAAGTTCTCAAAAATGGATGTGTCAGAAGGGATTGATGAAACGGGTTTTCGGCTTTTTTCAATCGGAGTCGGTGCGTAAGGGGTTGAAGATAAGGTTGGATAGCATCCTGATCTGTAAATCCAAGGGGTAGTTCAATAGTAGCACTTGTAATGGAACAAGTTTGTGTCCGTAAACGATATTCTTTGTCTACAGATTGAATGAAAGCCTCTGCCGACACCTCGGGCACAGTAAACATTCCAGATCCGCCGTTTGCGTAAATTTTTTCTCCATCGAAATTATGGCTTTTTTCGATCATATCCCAACGGTTCAATTCGTCAAGAATCGCACTTGCTCCTCGTATCTCTTTGAGTTTACTTGTTGCAAAAATATACTCTTTGATTCTATCTGTGTCAAACGAGACTAAAAGCCTTTTCTCCATAAATTTGCCTTTCTCCTAATCGAGATGCTACACGACACTAGCGGATTGTCCAGTCTAAAATTGGGTTTGTTTGTAGTCGAGCAATTCACTCCACATTGCGATAGGTGATGAATCACCCTTCAAGTAGAAATGGTATGAAAAGCCCTATGAAAGATCATACCAAAAATGTATTAATTTGCCAAGTCAAATTTGTGGATGAATCAAATCTACAGATGTGTGAATGTTGCTTTAAATGGCGACATCACGAGCACAACTCGGTTCTAACCTTAATCAATTTCAATGACGACGTACTGTTTTTCGAGGGTGACGGGGAAGGTGTCAGCGACGTAGGGGCCCTTTTCGCGATGGGCATCGGAGGCATCAATGTCTTCGCCGCTTTCGACGTGAACTTCGTATTTCTTGACGCGCCGTTGCGCCGGACTCCACCAAGATTGTCCGGTTTTGATGTCGAATTCCCAACTGTGCCACGGGCATCGGAGGATCTCGCCTTTGCGGGTGTAGTGATAGGTGCCTGGCGTTGGTGACTCTAAAAATCCGGTGACGATGCCTTTACACAAAGGGCCGCCTTGATGGGGGCAGCTATTACGGATCGCGAAAAATTCGCCGTCAATATTAAAGATACCGATGGAACGTCCGCCGATTTCGACGATCTTACGTTCACCCGGAGGGATTTCGTCTGCTGTTGCTACAACGTATTTAGGCATTTGGTTTAAGAGTTGTCCGTACGGTTTTCTGCGAATATCGGTTGTCAGCCGAATAGCCGTGGGAAACCGCCAGTTTATTCACTGGGTAGCCGCCCCTCTGTAGGATACCCCCATGATTGTTATAGAGGCTATCAGCATTTCGGTTGTTTGGGTTTGTCCTCTCTTCATATATAGAATTCCATGCGGGTTCACCTATATCACGTGTCATTAAGTGACCGATACCAAGCGTCTACCCCTTGTTGCCGACTGGAGTGCCTTCTGGGTATCGATGTCCATCGTCGCCTTCTTGGATCCCGTCATCATACACGTAAAGTACAGTGTCTTCGTAATATGCGATTCACCGACTAAGGCGGTCTATATCAAACGCATCACCGTGGTCAGGATCTTCGGGTGGATCTTGTTGTTGATTTATTTGCCATTGCATGATACTTTACTCCTTATCGGGTTGTTTATCGGGTTGTTCGTGGATACGTTCAAATTTACCGTCTGGTGATGTGCGCGTTAAAAGCGTATATGTGGATGCTTTATTGTCCGAACCTGCATAATACTCAGCATTAACCAAAATATCCTCTAATCCATCACCGTTAAAGTCAGCTCGCGCTGTTTCACTCAGTTTGAAATCCTGAGACCCAATCTTAATCCGCAAACGGTGCCGATCCATTTCTTTAATAGAAGTCATATTGAGTAAACCATAGAAATGTAGTAAAATAGTAGAAGAAAAGGCGATACTTTACGTTCCTTTATTTTCACTTTTGATATCTTCTTAC
>RKRO01000136.1 GCA_007571355.1 Candidatus Poribacteria bacterium
TTATTAGACGAATATGATGGTATAAGCAGTCCATCCTCAGAACTTCAGAAAGCACTGCTTAACGATTTGAATCGGCTCATTCAAGTGGGGCCGCTCTACGATGCCGAGAGTTTTGCTAATATTAAACTCAGCGAACGGACCCTGGAATTTCTTGCACAAAACCCAGAGAGCGGCGATTCCCTGATCCATTTAAACCGTCTCCTTTTGACAGATGCCTACCCTTATGAGTTAACCGAGACTATAGAAAAACAAAACGCCAACAAAGCCAAAGAGATTGAAAGATGTCGGGAGAATTTAAGGCAGATACAACTTGCCCTCGAAAATCACCTTGTTGAAGCAGATGTGGAACCGCAATGGCTCTCTGAACTTTCTCCACAATATCTATCGAAAAAAGTGCTGCTCTGCCCAGCAGATACAACAGCAGGAATCCCCGGGGTTTTAACCGAAGGTGCATCGGACCCGACGCTGCCGTGTAGCTATCTCTATGAATTTCGTCCTGAGCAGAAGGCAGCGCAAGAGATGTTATTAAAAATAGAAGGCGGCATGATACCTATCGCGCGCTGCCAACATCATCTGCTCAATCTAAGCGTCAGCGGAAAACTTTACCGTAATGGGCCGCAAAGAAATATTTACAACAAAACAGCGAAAGTCCTGTTTTCCATACAGACGCAACCGTCGGCGAATTTGCCCGAGGAAGCCAGGAAACAGATAGAAGAACAACTTTCCAAAGGGGGGAATAACGTAAACGTAAAAAGAAACATCTTCCGCATCAACCCCTCGGACGATCCACAAGCGAAACTTAGAGAACAGTTTGGCGAGGCGTTTCTTGAATCCCCAAAAGGTAAAGCCCTGCTCAATCAATTAACAACGGCATCCATAGATCGTGAAAAATTTGCATTTCTATTGGGCAAACTGATGCCAGACATCGTGTTGACCGACGTTTCAGGAAAACCCGCTAAGTTAGAGACGCTCCGCGGTAAATTTGCCCTTGTGAACCTTTTTTCAACGGATTCTATCACCTGTGGACCGAAGTTAAAACAGATGGAGAGACTGCTTACAAACCACGATGCTACCCGATTGCAAGCCGTTGGCATTATTACGAATAATTCAGCGAAAGCAATTGAGGCGTTCAAAGAAAGACACCAACTTTCGATGCCCATCTGGGTTGATAAAAACGACCAGATGCGGACACTCCTTAATAGAGATGCGTCCGAACCGCAAACGGAACTTATAACGCTTCTTTTAAATCAGGAACTCATTGTCAAAGATGTGTTCATAGACTTCGATCCAGAAAATCTTTCACAAAAGGTCAAGAAGTTATTTGATGCCCAAGAGTAGCAATCCGTATCTGCCGTGATAGTCGATGCTGTGAATGTGAACGAGGCGAAAATATGTTTCTAACGCTAATTCAGAAAGAGATGATGCACCATATCCTGAGCGTTCGGTTTGTCGCGCTCCTTCTGATGTGTCTTCTGCTTATTCCGCTCACGCTTTCTATCAATTATCGAAGTTATCGCCAAGACTTGGTAGATTATCAAGAAGCCGTTAGGTTGGCAAACATTGAAGAAACCACAGTGAACCCGAAGATGCCGCTGGAACCGGAGATAGAAGTTTCCAAACTTATCCTCAAACCGACACCTTTGAGCGTCTTTGCAAACGGATTAGAGGACTCACTGCCAAGTTATCTGGGTATAACGCGTAACGGCGTTACCCATGGGTTACCATCAACGTTTTCGGCCCCGCTCTCCCAACTTTTAGGGCATCTTGATTTTCTGTTTATTGTCAGCACTGTTTTCAGTCTGCTTGCGTTGCTGTTTACGTTTGATGTCGTTGCTGGGGAGCGAGAAGCAGGTACGATTCGGATTACCCTATCAAACGCTGTGCCGCGCGATCTCTTTTTGTGGGGCAAGTTAATCGGTGGCTATCTTGTGTTCGTTGTTCCTTTCCTGGTGTCGTTTCTATTCGGCCTACTTCTGCTTGTCTTGCAAGGGTTCCCCTTGGGTGAATTTGGCATCTTCCTACGCGTGTTAAGTTTGACGTTACTCTCGCTC
Source organism: Candidatus Poribacteria bacterium (assembly GCA_007571355.1). Lineage (GTDB taxonomy): Bacteria > Poribacteria > WGA-4E > WGA-4E > WGA-3G > WGA-3G. The sequence goes on from RKRO01000136.1 coordinate 2,052, forward strand.
CTCTACATTGGGGTGTTTTTTGCAATAGGGACGGTGATTTCCACCTACTTGGACAGTACCAAGACAGCACTCATCATCGCTTTCACCGTTTGGGTGTTCGCGGTGTTGATCACGCCACGGCTCGGTTTTCTTGCAGCGAAGGTTATCGCTCCAGCACGAACCGCACAGAGCGTCTATATGGAGAGAAAAGCCCTGAGAGACGATCTCGAAGCGGAACGCAAAAAGCGAGAAATGAAACTTATCATGGAAATCCCGCCGGACGATCAAGGACGTATAATGGTAACAGGCGACAAGCTGAGTGAACTCATGAAACCCATTGAAGAGGAACATCGATTAAAATTCCAAGACCATGCTAACAGGCTTGATCGAGACTATAAACGTGAAACCAAACGACAAGAACAGGTGGGTGAGACGCTTTCCCGAATCACACCGACATCTTCCCTCATCTATCTCGCGACAAGCATAACACAGACTGGAAAGTCACAAAGAAGCAATTACCTTCAAACGGGTGATCGCTATTATGATATGCTCCATACAGATTTGTTCAGCAAAATTGATGACCATGCCACCAACAGAATGTACAATCCAGCGACTGATATTGTTAAAATCACGCAACCGCCACCTTTGGAAACCGACACCTTAGCGGAAACGCTTCGTCAATCGGTTGTGGATGTGCTGCTGCTCTGCTTCTTTGCAGTCGTGTTGACGACCGTAGCGTTTCTGAAATTCTTTAGATCAGATATTTGATGCACACACCAGTTCCAAAATTATACGCACTTTTCACCTACATATTGGATCATTTATAATTGCAGGATCCATTTCAAGAAAAATATTTTTTTTACGACGGAGACATAATGAAGATGAAACATAAAAATATTGTGCGAATATTCGCGATCCTGATAGTTCTCGGGTTCACGACTTTTTTCGGATTTCAAGCAAACTCACAAACAGTCAATTTTTTCATAGAATCAATAGAAATTAGGTCGTTAAAACCACTCACGACTCCTGAAGCATACGACGGGCCACAAACCGTGAAGGCGTTGATGAACGCTTTTGATACAGCGTACAACCAAAGATATTCAAAGGCAACGGTGATAGCACGTTGTGAGGATGGAGTTATTTATAGTAGCGAACTTGCAATTACGGGTGAAATAGACGCGAGACACTCACGAGCGGAATGGCTCCACATGCTTTTGCAGAGAGGTATCACCATAGCAAACTTCGACGCGTACAGGATCTACCTGTCAAAGCGACATACTTTGGCATTTTTGGAAGACAATCCAGATTTACGGAAAATCGGATTTCTTGACCTGCCCTTAACGGAGGATCAGGCAGCTTATAAAGTCGCTTACATCGATAAGTTGGTAGCGAACCAAATTGAACGTTTCAAAAAAAAAGTTGAAGACAACCAGTTGAAGACAACCAGAAATGTATTGAACGCGGCAAGAAAAAGTTGAACGTGCTAAGGAACAATTCAATTTACAACAACTTGAATACGTCAAACAACTTGAGGAGGCAATGAAACGACTCAAACGTATCCAAGAGGCTTTAGAGCCCCCCAAAAAACCGAGATCACTCCAGCAGCCAAACCGTAACCTGCAGAAGAGATCCCCTTATCCACCGCTATAGTGTAGACAGCTGATGCTCCTTCAAAAAAAAGAATGCATCGTCTTCTGAGTATCCGGTTTGTCGCGCTGCTTTTTCTGAATTTCTCATGAAAGAAGGGGTTAACCCAATAGAGTGCCGCCGACGTAGGTTTACCACAGAAATTCGATACTGTGAAAAATATGCAACCTTTTTACCCTTAAAACG
>RKRO01000362.1 GCA_007571355.1 Candidatus Poribacteria bacterium
ACCACATACATCCAACTTTTATCAAACTCAGGTTAGTAAAGCCCATAAGGATTGAAACACATTCCCATCGAAACGATTTCTATCTGATTCCCCCTGCTTGCGGGGGGGGAAGGGGGGTATCTTCATAAAGTGTGCTTTATTTTCAGATGTTCCGATAGATCCCTATGTCTACATCACTTTTTCAAATCCAGTATCAATTAGAACGCGAACGCGCGCCTTTTACGCGGGCAGCAGTCTTGCAGCTGCTGAAGGAACAGTGCGGGTTGTATGCAATCTGGCTGCCGACGGGTGAAGAGGGCGTTTATGAATGTCTCTACGCGGGGGTCTCAACGACGTGTATACGTCGGCGTTTGCTGCAGCACCTCTCAGATGAACAGAATCCGGAACTTCGGCGGCAGCTGCGCATGTTTGGGGAACTCGTGCATTTTTCTGTAGTGTTTACGGAAGATCGGGAGGAGACGCTGGCGTTGGAAACGGCTTTCATTCGGGAACGGCAACCAAAAACCAATCGGAATAAGTTGGGGTAGATAAACTTTGGTGTTCTGTCTACCCGGACACCCAACCGTGATTTTCAAGGTTTTTCGGTTGAGTGCTGATAGGATACATTACCCCGATACATCGTAGGTCGGGTAGAGCGTAGCGAAACCCGACAGGACACTTGCCGTTTGCCAATTTAAGCAATATTAAATAACGCTAGCTTGATGAATCCTTTCGGAGGTGTTGCGGGTTCTATTTTCGCAGCACAGCGGCGTGAATTGTAGCACAAACTTTTAGTTTGTGGGGTCTACTTTGGATATTTTTTACACATAGCACGCCGCTGGCATGAGGTACGGGAATCGCTAACCGGTGCATCACCGATACCGCGGAAGGTGGGGCAGGTAGACTCTCTTCACCCCGTAGGGGTGCCATGGCTATAGAACCGGTCTATTCAAGCGACCGCACCCCGTAGGGGTGCTATGTCCAGAAACAAGTGGTAACTTGCGTTATAATAAAAAAACTGGCGAGATCGCTAAACCTCGCCAGCGAAAGTGCTTGTTTAAAGCACGCACATAGCAGAACCCAGCACCCTGATTATTTCGGATAGGCAGTATTAAGTCCGAGAATTACATAAGCAGTTACGAGACTCGGATCTCTTTCCATCCAGCGGCTGTTCTCATTCACCCAGGAGCCGTCTGATTGCTGCAATTCGATCATTTTTTCAGCAAATTCTCGGTACCAATCGTGTGAGATACCTTTCGCGTCTACGAAGGTGGATTGATTATAAAGCCGCAGTGCTTTCGCCATGGTGTGATAGTGATAGTATAAACCTTGCGCCCCCATACCGTAGTTCTCTTCAAGCGTGAAATGCTCCGTTATCCACTTGAAAGCAGCCTGCACGCGTTCATCTTCTTTATCAACATTCGCGTAGATAAAACTCAGCAATCCGGCATACGTCATGCTGGCATAAGAGCGCGGACTCCCTGCTGCATCTGTTCCGGCTTTGCTTTCACCGTCAGGTGCATAGATAAAACCGCCATCGTTACCTGCCCATTTTTGATCGTTACTTTCGCTCCGATTTTGGGTGCGTTCGAGAAATTTAATCGCCTTATCCCAGACTTCCTGATCGTCGGAACCGCTCTCTTTTAGGGCCTGGATAGCGATGTTCAGGTTGGACAGGTCTTTCACGTCCTGGCGGCTGCCGTAGCCGATACCGCCATAGTAGACGCTTTCCTCATCGGTGACTTGCAGGTTTTTCAGGAAACCTTGTGCTTTTTTTATAACTTCGTCATACTTCGGGTTGCCGGTTGCGGAGAGTGCCATGACAGAAATAGAGGTATTGTAATTCGGCAATGCGGGTTGCATCTCAATATCGTAAATTGCCCCGTTGGGCTGTTGCATTTCGACCAGCCGTTGAAGTCCTTTTTGTATAAAGGGGTGATCCGCTTCGGCGTATTTCTTTTCTGGGTGCCGTAAGAAAGCGGTAAGTATGAGAGCCGTGACACCCGGGTGATTGGAGAAGAGTCCATCCTCGGCTTGTTGCCCCTTTAACCATTCTAACCCTTTGTCAATACTCGCGATGACCTGTTTGTTTAATTCGTGATATTCCGATGCACCTGTTTCGTGATGCGCGGTTATGCCGCTCTGTACAACAGAAACCAACGTGAGGAATAACACCAATAGGAGTCCATGCTGCGTTTTAATTTTCATTTTTTTCTCCTTTATGCCCAGTTGTTTGTATGCTACTGTGTAGCAAGTACAATGCCAATTTAGAAAAACGACTACTATCGCATCAAGATTGCGTTTTATAGTGGATACTGTTTGTCGTAGGGCAACCCTTCATTGCCCGTTATTGCGTTGTGGACGTGCGATACATCGCACGACGACGAACCGTTCCTCAAGTGCAAAGTTGAAAGACGACTGCTGTGCGAATTGTCGGAATTCAAAGGCTAATTCCGCCAATAACTGAACACTGCTGTCCATAATTTGAACAATTGGGTCGCACAAACTAAAAGGTTATGCGACCCAATCCAGAGGCACAACCTAATAGGTTATGCTACAGGCTACGAAATTCGCACAGTTTCGCCTGTCTCTGCAGACTGCATCGCTGCGTCGTAGACCTGCATTACTTTGCGGATTTCTTCGGGTTTGACACCCAATTCTTCCCCTTTATTCAACACATCTGCGATGTTCTGGTAATAAGATTTCCATGTCGTCTGGACGCTTTCGACAACAATCTCACGGTTCTCGCCCTCCGCCTCGGTCCAAACTTTTGCATAGTTCTCAGGGACTTGCTGCGCAGCATCAATGTCCCCATCGCGCATCGGTCCCTCTTGGGGGTCGAGTCCGTATTTGATTAACCCACCCAAATCCCCGACGATATACCAGCGCGGTTTCTCGGCTTTGGAGAGGTTACTGATCTCAATCTGATACCGGACATCGTTCTGAAACTTGATGATAAGGTTGCCGTAGTTGCCGATATCTGTGTCCCATCGTGTGTTGTAGTGAATATCACAGAACACAGACGCAACAGGTGCCGTTACGAGCTGCAATGCCTGATCGACGAAGTGTGCGGGCCAGTCGTAAAGGATGCCACCACTCTGACTTTTAACCCCGCGCCAGCCTCCCGGTGCGCCGTAACGCATAATTGCAACCTGATACAGATAAGGGGTGCCGAGCAAACCGTCGGCAATGATTTTTTGGACGGTGTTATAGTCCCAATCCCATCTGCGGTTGTGAAAGACGCTGAGCAGTACATCGTTCCGTTTGCTGGCGGCGATCATTGCGTCCGCTTCTTCGGTATTCATCGCCATAATTTTGTCTGTGACGACGTGCTTGCCTGCATCCATCGCTTTGATGGCGAGTTCCGCATGGGTATCGTGTGGGGTGGCTAATACGACGAGATCAACGGCATCATCTGCGATGACCTCGTCAATTGTCTGATAACTTTGTGCGTTTGGATATGCCTCGCGTGCAGCCTCGCGGCGTTCCGCATTCCGCGTGGCGATGGCGTAAAGGTTCAATCCATCCGCCAAACCGACGAGGTAGGTATGAAAGGCGCGGCCTGCGTATCCATAGCCAATAACAGCAGTATTTACCATGATTCGTTTCAGTTTTCAGTTTTCAGTTACGCTCTTGTGACAGGAACTTTATCTGTTACCGCCAGCTTGATGAAGCCTTTCGGAGGTGTTGCGGGTTCTATTTTCGCAGCACAGCGGCGTGAATTGTAGCACAAACTTTTAGTTTGTGGGGTATACAGCGCAAATGAACACGATATGCCATATACATCCAACTTTTATCAAACTCACGTTAACTGTTACCGCCACAAGGTATTTCTGACTGAAAACCGATGACTGATGACTCCTTATATAAATATAATCAGGACAGACGCAATTTTGACTGCAGCCCGTTCTGTTAGATGCGAATTTTCGGAAAACACAGCGATCGCCTGCCACAAACGATGAAGTTTGTGCGACAAAAGAGCAGCATGCGTAAGTCCTAAAATGCCTAATGTTGATCGTTTAGTGTCCAATCGTAGTCCAGATAGTGGAATTCAACGTCTGCTGCGGATACGAAGTCAACGTCTTCTGGCGGTAGATAGTCGGCGAGAAAATCCGCGACACCGTCGTAGCCTTCGTAAAAATCGTTTTCATACCACTTGAAAATTTTCGAGGGGTAGACGCGGCGTTTAACTCGGTCCAACCTGACGTTCTCTGGCTTGTTAATAAAATTCAATGTCGCCATCTCAAGGCGTTCCTCAATATCTTCGGCAAAAAACGCCCGATTTTCTATAGGTGGACAACCCGTCGAAGCGCACACAAGAACAAAATGAACGCGCGGATCCACAAATTCCGTGCGGATGATGCCGTGTTCAATCTCATTGAGCGTGTAGGTTTTACCCCCAACTTGAAACTTAAGCCGATAAAAGAATCCACCGAACCATTTGACTTTTCGGACGCTGGTTGTCGGATAATGGTCAATGACTCCTTTAATAACAAGCGCATTGTAGGCGTTAACCCAGAATGCCAATTGTGCATTATAGGACAGTTCTGTCGGGTTCGCAACGGCTAACAGGTCCAAATACTTTTCCAGTTTTTCGGGGTTCGCCTTCAGCTTTGCGTAATTAACCTGTCCTGCTGCATTGACGTGTTCCTGCAAGACCTGATTAAAAAGATCATGCGAAAAAGATGTTCCATCTACAGCCAGTTGTGCGCGGACATCGACTTCGACGCGGAAATGGTATAGAAAAAGCACGCTAAGAACCGATAAACAGAGGAGGAGTATGACAAACAGGGTACGGGTTTTCATAAAACATTTCCTCACGCATACTGTTCCAACACATCTCGGTCGATGTCGATACCCAATCCGGGGGCTTGTGGGACATCGACAGAGCCGTCAACGGCGTTTATCGGTTCTTGGGCCAACGCGGTTCGGAGTCGGTTTTCGGTCATATCAAATTCCAGCAGTGAAGGGATCGGATGGAGTGCATCCGGTGCATCTGGAAGAGTGGCTTGCCAGTGTAGGGTCGCGGCAAGACGGATGCTGCTGCCCCACATGTGTGGCAGCACGCGAACGTAGTTAGCACTCGCCATTGCGGTAATTTTTCTGCATTCTGTGAAACCACCGGCGATACTCACATCCGGTTGCACGATATCTAACCCACGCTGCTGCAATAAATCTCGAAAGGCCCAACGTCCTTGTAGCATCTCTCCGCCAGCGATTCGTACCTTCAATGCGTGTCGGATTTCGCGATAGCCTCCGACATCGTCGGTGGTAATCGGTTCTTCGTACCAGAAGATATCGTTGTCCAAAATTTTTTGTCCAACGTCAATTGCAGTGCCGACATCGTAGCCACAGTTTGCATCCACAGCGAGAAGCGTCCCGTCGCCAATGGCGCGTCGGACGGCAGCGACGTTTTTTACATCGTACGTTGCACCGAAACCGATTTTCATTTTTACAGCTGGAAACCCTGCATCCACATAGCCTTTCGCCTCGTCCATCAACGCTTGGGTGATGTCGGGTTTATCTTTCTTGAACAGTCCGCTTGCGTAAGCCGGAATTTTCGAGCGGAAGGCACCGCCGAGGAGTTGATAGATCGGCATCTCGAGTGCCTTGCCGATGATGTCCCAGAGTGCGATATCAACGCCGCTGAGCGCACCCATATTTCCGCGCATCGCTTCCGAGATGCGCTCCGTTTCAAAAGGCGATTGTCCGAGCAGGTACGTCTGAATTGCTGAGGCAGAGGGTGTGCTTATGCCTTCACCCCACCCGGTGATTCCAGTGTCTGTAGAAATTTCGACGACACTGGCAGTCCGTGTTTTCGTCCACCCCCGTGAGTTGGCAAACGGTTCAAGGAGCGGATAGCGTAAGTTGTAGGCTTTCACGTCGGTGATCTTCATAGTTTCAGCGTTTGTGTTCGATTTTAAAGTATGTAGTCGTCGTATGAGGGCTCATAATTTCTATCTATTCTATCACAACCGCTATATTTTTTGCAGGAAAAAAGGAATGTGATAGGGTTTAAGATGAGTAAGCAAAACCTTGCGTCTATAACGCCAGTTTGATGAATCATTTCGGAGGTGTTGCGGGTTCTATTTTCGCAGTACAGGAGCGTAAATTGTAGCACAAACTGTTAGTTTGTGGGGTATACAGCGCAAATGAACACGATATGCCACATACATCCAACTTTTATCAAACTCACGTTGCGTCTATAGTAAAGCCCGAAATGATTGAAACACATCCTATCGAAAGGAGGTCCCTCTGATTCCCCCTGAGAAGGGGGGACAAACGCTAAAATCCAACGCGAAGAAAGTGTTTCTTCTTGGGGGTTGTCTTCCTAAAAGTGTCCCCTTAATTCTCGGATCCACTCTAAACGAAAAAGGCGAGGTTAAAACCTCGCCAATGGAGAAGGAGACACATCTGGAAAAAACAATATTGGAAATTCAATTGCCGACTTTTTTTACCTGTTTGCCCGTTCCACTTAGACGAACACGCTAAGGAACGCCGCTTGGGTCGTAAACTTGGACACTCGTAGCGGGGCCTCCCCCAAAAATATAGAATTGCCCATCTATCACCTCAGTTTTATGTCCCCATTTACCCATGGGCATCTCCGACGCTTGGGTCCAACGGTCGGTTGCGGGATCGTAGATTTCAATCGTTGAAAGTTTTTTAAATTCCCTATCTTTCTTAAAGTAACCACCTATGACATAGATTTTTCCATCAATTACGCTGGCTGTGTGATCTGCTTTTGGGGCAGACATCTCTGTTCTTTCACGCCATTGATTCGTCTTTGGATTGAACACTTCAACACTGGAAAGGTAAAGATGTAACTGGCTCTCAATCTGTGGCCAGCCCAACCCACCGATAGCATAGATTTCTCCGTTCACAACGCTAATTGCTGCGGAACAACGGGCACGGTTCAGACTTTGGGCTTTCGTCCATGTATCCGTTGCTGGATCATAGACCCCCACCGTTTTTAAGTGCGGTTTTTCCTGCGTCGTTAACCACCCGCCAATGGCATAGATTTTCCCATCCACAACGCAGGTCATGGTCTTCCTCGGTGTAGGCATATCGGTTTTCTGGGTCCAGGTGTCCGTAACCGGATCATACATTTCTACGGTTGCCAGTTCTTTACTCTCATATTTGGAACCGCGAGGCACCTGAATTGTCTTTATTTGCGACCCGCCAATGGCGTAGATGTTACCATCCACAACGGAGACAGATACACCCGACCGCGCTGTCGGCATATCCGATTTTCGTTCCCAGGTATCGGTTTTCGGGTCGTACATTTCTACGCTTGAAAGCGATAGTTCCCCAAATTCGCCTGTTTCGAGTTGTCTGTTACCGCCTATCACGAACACTTTTCCATTCACGACAGATGTAGCAAAATTCGCTCGCGCTGTTGGCATGTCCGCTTTCCGCGTCCACTGCAACGCAGCAGGTCCGAGAGAATTCCGCTGGGTATCGGACATAAGCCGCGTTTCAGAGGCCTGCAGTCCTGCCCCGATGCTTTTATCGGCAGAGATCGCTCGTCCGACTTGGTTTCGTACATCGGGTTTTAAATCAATATCAAGAACGATAGCGGTATCAACAATTTCAACCGTAGGTTCGGCGACTGCCTCGAAACTGTACGGTTTCTGAAAGCGGGCGAGGTATTGGTTGGTCGCACCTAATAGCATGGTAACCAGAAGGGCCGCCATACCCAAAGCACCCCACGGGAGCAGCGGCTTTGCAACCGGAGGCGGTGTCGGTTTCAGCTCAGCAACCTGTCGCATGATGTTCTCTGTTACGTTGGTCGGGAACTGCGCGCCACCGAGGACTTCCTGAACCAAGAGCTCTTGGTCCTCCCGCAAACGCTTTCGCGCCCGCCAGAGGCGATTTGTAATCGTGTTTACGGAGACACCTAAGAATTTGCTGATCTCCTTCGCTGTCATTTCACCGAGATAGTAGAGCGTCATGACCGTGCGCTCGCTCTCCGGCAGTTTCGACAGCAGTTTTTGGGCAATTTCATAACGGTGTTCGGTGTCTTCTGCTTCGCGTTGTTCCGAGGTATAACGGGCATAAGAAGATTTTTCTATTTCTTCCACAGGTGTGTCCTCCAGCGATTGCATCGCAGGTTTGTGCCTTTGGAGCCAATTAAGACAAAGTCGATGTGCGATGACATAGAGCCACCCCGCAAATTGATTCGGATTTTTGAGTGTCGAGAGTTTCTTGTATGCCTGAAGAAAGGTATCTTGTGTAATCTCCTCAGCATAGTGAAAGTCGTTAACCTTCCGCCATGCAAGCGCGTGAACACCTTTTTGGTATTTTTGAACCAAAGTGTTAAAGGCATCATCGTCACCTGACAGAATTCTGCGAATCAGTTGAGCATCGTTTTCCATTGTCACAATCTCCTTTCTTTTTGATTTCACAAACTGGGTGTCACGAGACCTACTCCAACGGACTCTGATATAGTTTAATGGGATTTTTTTATTTTACCCCAACTTGTGGACAGTTTGCCGCCCGCCGTGACAGCACGAGATCCGGTATCGTAGACGAGAACATCTGTCGAAAATTGCCCACCTGCATCAAGATTTCCGAAGACATAAATCTTTCCATTGACCGTCGCTGCACCAAAAGTGTCAAGCGGGTTGGGCAATGCTGAAATCTCTCGCCACGTCTCCGCCCGTGGATGATACACATTCACGGTTGCTAATTGCTGCAAGCCGCCTTCGCGTGTGTAACCCCCAATCAGATAGATGTCATCCCCAACAACAGTACTCGAGAACCAATTTTTGAGTTCTAACATATCTTTCTTTTTCTGCCATTGACGGTTTATCGGGTCATATTCCTCAATGCTCCCCAGAAACTCACCAGCCCCCCACTGTTCGGGGAGTGGCCATCCTTCTCCGCCAATGACATAAATACGATCGCCGACAACCACCACACCCCCAGGATCGCGCCGGGTCGGCATTTTGGGACCCTTCGCCCACGTATCCGTAGCAGGATCATAAATGTCAACGCGGTCCATTCGTTGTTCCTGTCCATCTCCCAGGCCTGTTGTCCCCCCAATGAGATAGGCGTTTCCAGCAACCACGCCCAGACCGAAGTAGAAGCGAGAAATCGGCATCTCCTTTTTCCGGGTCCATGTATCTGTGAGTGGATCGTATGCCTCTACGTGATCCGCCATTTTCCAATTCTGAAGGAAATTGTCTTTTGAATTATACCCCCCAAAGACATAGACCGTGCTATTGACGACAGCCGCTTTTGCATTCGTGCGTGGCGTTGGCATATCTGTGCCTCTCTGCCACGTGTTGGTTTGCGGGTCATAGACCTCAACAGTTGAAAGTCCAAAGGGACCTGCATTGTTTTTAAAGAGACTGCCACCGATGATATAAACCTTATCATCTACGACTACGGTAGAGAATTCCCATCTCTTCGTGGGGAGCTGCGTTATCACTTCCCAATCCTGACCCGCAAAGGATTCTATTTGCATAAGTAAGGCAATGAAAACAGCAACGCCAATAACGATAACTTTTTTTGTAGATTTCATTGCTTCAGTCGTCCCCATGTTATTGTGAGTTTCCCTTGTGCTTCAACAGCAAGCGCGTTCCCAATCTTCGCGCCATTTTTACCTACCAGATGATGTGCATTGCCCGATGCATCTGAAAATTGCTGGGTGCCACCAGATTCATCAAAATGCCATAAGGCAACCGTCTTTGCGTCATTTTTGAACTTGTCATCTGGCATAAAGCCTTTTTTGTTGACATCGTAACGAGCCTCCGTTGAGATGCGGACCTCATCAATATATCCTGTGAAGGAAGCAAGAAACGATTTGGCTGGCGGACGACCCGGTAGCACAATTATTTTTCCATACCCGCCAAGCACGAAGTCCTTTGGACGCAAACCACGAGGATCGCGATTGTGTCCAAGCGGTTGCCCGTGTTGATGTGTCCCCCCGAAATCATTGATGATCGCCGTTACCTGATTCCCCTTTACCTGATAAGCGATGTGGTACCACTCGTTCAACGCAAGCGAGATCGGGAAAGATAGCGTCTGACCGAACTTTCCATCAAGAAAGGAACTCATTAGCAAGACGAGGTCCCCCTTCGGCGGATCGGTATTTAGCACATTCGCCAACTCATTGAATTGACCTTCATTATTTACGATGACCATATCCACCTGTTGATAGAGGATCGTCAATACTGTGTCCTTGGTGTCGGGCGGTGCAGTCGGATATATCCATGCTTCAAAGGTCAATTCGTCTGTGCCATCTGGCAAGAGATAACCAAAAGTTTCAAAATCTAAAACGGCGTAGTCATCGACCCCGTCAAGGACTAAATAGTTGCCCCCGGCAGGTGATGGGGGCGGCAACGCTTTCACACTCAGCGGCATTAACGCGAGCAGAAAGAGGCATGTAAGGATTTGTCGAGTCCCCATTTTTTATTTCCTTTCCGTGAATATTGAAATTTAATTCCTGCCTTTAATCAAGATACCTAACGTCCAACCTTTCTTCAGGGTTTACCTGGGTTTAACGCTTGATAATTTAGTCCATAGATCAGACTTTCGGTATGTATATTACACCCTTTATAATTAAAGACACAATTTTCGGAAAGAAATTGTGCATAATTGTGAAAAAAGCTGAGATTTTTGTCTAAAAACTGGCAAAATTGTTTTGAAACTTGCTTTTATTTTCAGATTTTACTATAATGCTCAAAGCGGAAGTCAGAATGACTGCATGAGACTAAAATTCGTCTTGACAGACTTTTCCCAACAATTTATTCGGGGGCGATTAATGACATTCACATTGCGTATAGGTGTTTCGATATGTGTTTTGGCACTCGCCAGTTGTACAAGTGTTGAGTACCAAAAGATGCAAGCGGAACGGGATCAACTTCTCAAGAATTATGAAAACCTCCGCGAGGAAAACAGCGAACTGAAACTCAAAAATAGCATCACCGATACGCTCCTCGGTAAGTGGAAATTTTTGAGTCTTGAGATGGCGGAAAGCGATGTCACGCAAGAGGTCGCGGAGGCCAAAGCGGCACTTTACGCACTTGAACTGAAAAATCTTACACTCGAATTCTTTGAGGAGAAAGGTATTTACCATTACCGCGGCGGAAAAGGTGAAACGGAGGTTTTGGGGCAATTTACTGTAATTACGATTCGGTACGGCGATGAACCGTTCCCGTTCATCCGGTTCATTAGGCGCACCGGACCAGAAATAGAAAAATTGCTTTTCGCGGCGAGCGCGGATGGAAGAGCACTTGGATTGTCGAGCGCACCGGGGTTGGATACAGCAAGAGACATTGGTATCTCGGTTACGCCTGACAGACTGTATCTTACAATGCACGGTAAGATGCAATCAGGTCCCGATGGCTGGGTACAGAGTGGTGGCGTGCGCTGTTATTTTGAGAGGCTTGAAGAATGAAGTTATTGGCTGTTTTGGGTTTGATTACACTGGTTTTCGTAGGCTGTACCTCAGTGGAATACCAGCAGATACAGAACGAACGGGAACAACTCCGCGCGGCGTACGAGGAAGCACGGATAAAAAACGACAGGCGGACTCCCAAAGACAGACTTGAGCAAGAGATACTTGGGACATGGCAGTTTCTCGGCATAGAGGTCTTAGAAAGCGATCTAAGTAATGAAATTGCGCGCGCCACTATTACACTTGACGAATTGAGTCGTAAGCACCTAGCGATCCGATTTTTTGAACAGAACGGCATCCGTTTTTACGAGGGGCACAACGGTAGCATTCGGGTTACCGGTGAATTCTCGATCTACGTTGAACGGATCGCTGAGGTGCTATACCCAAAACTTCGCATGAATCGGAGCTCAGGCATTAGACCTGGGGCGTTTTTATTCAATGAGCGTTCGGTACAGGTATTTGGTGGTCCGCCTGGAACCTCCAATGTTTTAATTTCTGTGCAGGGGAACCAACTTCACCTGACATTAGGCGCAGGGGTATCGCAGACTCCCACACCTTATGGGTGGGTACAGAGCGACGGCATCAGATACTCCTTCAAACGGGTCGAAGAATAAAAAACAGAAAGCAGAGGAAGAAGTTGTGAAAACGTTAATAATTTTCAGTCTTGTCGCGATGATTTTTACGAGCTGCGCGGTCTTTACGCCGCAAGAGATGCAGGAGGAGCGGCGACGTTTGCTTGCGCTGCGTGACGCTGCACGCGAGCAGCACAGTCCAGAAAGGGTTAAAGCGGCCGTAAAAGATCTTCTCGTTGGGAAATGGCAGTACGTCGGGTTAGAGGTTGAAGAGGGGAATGTTTACGCAAATCGGACGAAACGGAGGCCGCCACAGGCAACGGATTCGCCGAATGCTCCAACTGTTGGTGTTCCTAACAGGGGTACCGATGAACAAAAAGCAGCACCTAACGCACCTGAACAAGAAGCAACGGTGTTGTCGAAAGAGATGGAAGAACAGGAACAAAGTTCGACGGAAGGTGCGACGCGTCTGCCATCAATTGAGGTTACAGATCAGAAATCGAATCAACGGATCCTTGGAGCGAAGGCTGCACTCATTGCATCTACGCGCAAAAATCTTATCCTCGAATTTACAGAGGATCGCAGTTCTTACTATTACAGCGGTAGCAATCGCGGCACGAACGTCACAGGCCAGTGTTACGTTACAACGAAACGATACGGAGATGATCCGCACACATTTATCCGTTTTAATCAGCGGACGGGACCAGAGTTGCTCGAATTCCTTTTCGGTTCCGAAGCCATAAAACAGATAACCGCGAAGCAAAAACTGAAGCGCGCTGAGATGACAAAAAATTTCAATCGAAAAGGTGCTTTAAAGGCGACCTCGCGTTCAATCGCTTCGATACCAGGAATTACAGTGACGGAGGATACACTCTCTTTAGTGCTCTACGGAGATATGCAATTAACACCGAGGGGTTGGATGCGCACCGGTGGATTGAGATGCACTTTTAAACGGATTGAGTAAAGGTTTCGCGTTCCAAGCGGCTTTGAGAGAAACGCATGAAAATTTTAATAGCGTTAACCATCTCTGCTTCGGTTGGGGAATCTCCGACGATAACCTTCTGAATTGCTTCACGAATCATGCAATGTTCCTCCTAAATTATAGTAAAGCCCGTAAGGATTGAAACACATCCTATCGAAAGGAGGCCCCTCTGATTCCCCCCTGATAAGGGGGGTGTTTTTGCTGGGGTGTTTCTTCGTGGGGGTTGTCTTCCTAAAAGTGTGCATTTATTTTTAGATTTTACTATAT
>RKRO01000562.1 GCA_007571355.1 Candidatus Poribacteria bacterium
TAGCACAACCTGTTAGGTTGTGGGTATTTTCCTTCACTTCCCCCCTGATAAGGGGGTTAGGGGGGTAGGGTGTTATTTGTAGCACAACCTGTTAGGTTGTGGGTATTTGTAGTAGAGGAGACCATTGGTTTCCTGTGCCTGCGTGTATAGAAACGTGTGAGATAACCTCGCCCCTCCGAAAACCAAAATTCCTCCCTGATAAGGGGGTTAGGGGGTTGTCTTCATAAAAGCGAGGCCCATCTGATTTCCCCTGCTTGCGGGGGAGTTAGGGGAGGGGAACTTCATAAAAGTGTGCTTTTATTTCCGCATATTACGATAACCCAAGTTGCTCCCAACGGATATTGGACAGGGTCGCACCGTTTTTCAACACGTTCCTCACCCCGTTGGGGTGCTATCGCTCTAAACAAGTGGCAACTCACACGACGATAAAGGAGTCGGCACATGCCGTGTGCCGTAATCCATTTAGGTAGTTTTCGTAATCAAAACCTAAAATATTTAGGCATACAACAGGAGGAAAAAATGAGAATCCTAATCGGTTTAACCGTTCTGTTCATTGGCGTTACAGGGTGTGCTATACTGACCCAATTGAACCAGTCTGTTGAAGAAATTCCCTCGTCCCATCTTATCTGTGCATCCAACCCAGAATTTGTAGATGGGAATCTGGAGACGGTTGGCATATTCGCAGTGAACGGTGTCGTCCGGAAAGCGTATCAAGTCTTTGATGATAAATCTCGGCGGATTAGCAACGCACAACGGCGTTACGTAACACGAGTTGATGGCAATCGCCGCACAGAGGCGATCATCAAACTCGATGCACCTACCTATGTCGCTTATGTGGAAGTCTATCCTGCCTCACGGCATATCCCGAATTTCGCGCTGATGACAACCACCGACGATCCGCCACGTTTCGATGTCGCTTTTGAACGGGTAACCGACAAGCAACATCAAGACATCGAAGGGTTGACACCTGTTCGCTTCAATATTCAGCGAGAAGTCCTCTATCTACGGATGAGTGCAGACGGTATTGAAGACAAACAGAATTCTACCCGAAGCCCAAACGCAAGCGTCGAGATTCCGCTCAAAGGGGCTGCGATTCGTGAAGTCAAGTTTTTCGGTGTACAACAATCCCTATGAATTCGTAAGCATGCTTTGCAAGCACTATATACAAGGAGGAAAATCGAGATGGGCAGGCAAATATTCGGGGTGCCATTGTTTCTGTTATTCGGTATCATCGGATGTGCGATGCTGCAAGAGGCACCAACCGTCGAAATATCGGGATCACGGCTCACCTGTGCCTTAAATCCTGAGATGGTAGATGGCAACTTGGAAACAGTAGGTGCCTTCATAGCACAAGGCACCATCATAAAAGAATTTGTGAGTAGTATCGTAAAAGAGGTACCTCAACAGAGGCAGTACCAGCGGCGGGTAGAAGGCAGCCTCAAAACGGAAACGTTGATCAAACTGGACGCACCGACCTATATTGCCTATGTTGAAGTCTACCCTGCGTCAACCATCCGTAACCTTGTTTTAGATACCGCAATAGAAACACCGAATGGGAAACTCTCCTTTGAGCCTATAGAGGGTAAACGCGGCATAAAAACGGAAGGCACGCTGCCCGTGAAATTCAAGATTGGGCGGGTGATTCACTACTTGCAATTGACAGCAAATGCCTTGGAAGATTCGGAAAACGTCCGGCATGACGACGAAGAACGTAAAATGTGGATTCCGCTCAAAGGGGCTTCAATCCGAGAAGTTAAATTCTACGAGCGACAAAAAAAATAACTTGACTTTTTTTTAAAATTTTGTTAAATTAAACAAAATAGATACGGGAAACTTTCGAGTCTCCCCTATAAACAAAGCGGGAGGATTAGAATCCGATTGCAAAAGCAAGAATCGAAGGGTGTTCCCATACAGAGCAACGCTGAAGTGCAAGCCCTCTTCGGACAGAGCGATGCCTTCTTGAAAATCATTGAAGGCGATTTCGATGTGCGCGTTGTTTTGAAGAGTGATAACATCGCCGTCATCGGCGAAAACGTCACAGAGGTCAACCGGGTGACAACGGTGATCGAAGCTCTACTTCACCGCATCCGGAAAGGCGAACGCATTCAGGTAACCGATGTCAACTATGCAATTCGGGCATCGGGTGCCGGTGAACGAGACACCTTAGGTGAAATTGGAGCCGAGTCGATCCCAGTGTTCTCGAAACGCGGGGTCATACGCCCCAAAACCGCCGGTCAGCAAAGGTACGTTGCAGCAATCAAGCACAACGACCTCGTTTTCGGTATCGGACCCGCGGGCACCGGTAAAACCTATCTCGCGATGGCGATGGCTGTTTCCGCCCTCAAAAGTGGACAAGTGAGTCGTATCATCTTGACGCGCCCCGCCGTTGAAGCTGGTGAAAAACTCGGATTTCTACCCGGCGACATCGCAGACAAGGTGCATCCCTATCTACGTCCCTTATACGATGCCCTTTACGATATGATGCCCCCGGAAGCACTCGACAAATATATTGAGCGAAATGTTATTGAGGTGGCACCGATCGCTTTCATGCGCGGCAGAACGCTTAATAACTCCTTTGTCGTCCTTGACGAAGCACAAAACGCGACCATTGAGCAGATGAAAATGTTCCTAACCCGCCTCGGGTTCGACTCAAAAGCCGTCGTCACAGGCGATATTACGCAGACCGACCTACCGACACACAAAATCTCAGGACTCGCTGACGCGCAAGAGGTCTTGTCAGATATCAAGGGAATTGCGTTCATCTACTTTTCAAGGATGGATGTCGTCCGGCACGAACTCGTCCAACGTATCGTTGAGGCGTACGAACAGGCATCGCCGCACAACAAGAGACAGAACGGGGTTAACCCATCAAGTGTCCCCGGCACCGAAGAATAACCGCTTTGATTCACGTTACGAATACGAGTCGCAATACCACTTTTGATGTGGGAGTCATCCACACCGCAGTGCTCACAACGTTGAAAGCACATGACGCGGAAACCTGTGAAGTGAGCGTCCTCCTCACAGACGACGCTGACATCACGCATCTCAACCGCGAGTATCGCGGAATTGATGCACCGACAGATGTGCTGGCATTTGCGATGCAGGACGGTGAAGACGCTGATCTAAACCCGAACCTACTCGGCGATCTCGTCATCTCTCTGGAAACCGCATCGCGACAGGTGGAATCATACGAGCCATTCAGTGCAACCCATAGCAGCCTTAAAACCGAAATGCGGCTGACACCCTACAACAACCTTGAAACCGAAGTTGCGTTACTCACAATACACGGTGTCCTACATCTCCTCGGATACGACCATCAGACACCGGAAGAGACGACAGTTATGTTTGAAAAACAGGAAGCCGTCTTCGGCTTGCTGCAGGAATCGTAGCACGATTGTTCCCAACTCTCGATCACCAGTCTATAGGGGGTGTAATTTTACGTTTGGACGACCTAAACATAGTCATCAAACTCGTTAGCTTAGGTATACTCTTAATTCTCAGCGCGTTGTTTTCAGCAGCCGAAGCGTTGCTCGCCCGGTTAACACGAGACGATATTCTCAAGTTCGCCGAGGAAGGCGGCAAACGTTATGAAGTGCTGACTTCGCTGCTGCGCCACCCGCGCCGTTACTCCTTGACCATTATCACGGCAAAAACAATTCTGATAGTAGCAGGTGTTACGGTGTTTCTGACATTTTGGAAAGAATATCCGATCGCGGGTGCCACCCTCGCCGTCGCCTGCTTTGTCATCTTTACCGAACTGTTTCCCAAAAATTATGTACAAGGCAGCACGGGGGCAGTAACTATCCGCGCACTCCGCGCACTCCGCGCCATCTATTGGGGCGGGTTTCTCGTTTTAATACCTCTGAATTTCCTTGCAAACCTCATCGTCCGAATCTTCGGCGGCACAGCGACATCCGCACAAGATACCCTCGTATCCCCCGAAGTTTTAGAAACACTCGACAGCGTCGGCGACAGCCAAGAAATCTTAGAACCCGAAGAACGGGAAA
The DNA here is from genome assembly GCA_007571355.1 of Candidatus Poribacteria bacterium. GTDB lineage: Bacteria > Poribacteria > WGA-4E > WGA-4E > WGA-3G > WGA-3G. The sequence goes on from RKRO01000562.1 coordinate 4,008, forward strand.
TGATCTCTCGGATTTTAGATCTCCCAGACAAAGTCACCCGAGAGATTATGGTCGCCCGAACCGATATGGTATGCCTCGAGGTGCTAACCCCTGAAGATGAAGTTTTGCAGACCGCCATCACGTCCAGACACACACGGATTCCGATATATGAAGAAACGATTGATCGAATCGTCGGAATTCTGCACGTTAAAGATATGTTGGACTGCTGGGCAAAAGGCGAGCCCGTCAACCTCAGAGAACTGATCGCTGATCGCGACCCTTTCTTCACACCGGAAAGTAAGAAGATTTCAGAACTTTTCCGGGAACTTCGCGCGCACAAACAGCACATCGCGATCGTTGTAGACGAATACGGCGGCACCGCTGGCATGGTGACCCTCGAAAATATCATAGAAGAAATTGTCGGTGAAATCCACGATGAAGACGAAATAGACGAACAAGAAGACTACATCGAGTTAGCAGCGAACACTTATTCTCTTGATGCCCGGCTGAATCTTATTGAACTCAATGAAAAACTCGGCACCGAACTTGAAGCAGAAAACATCGATACAATCGGCGGGTTCGTTGTAGACTACCTCGGGCGCGTGCCTGAACAGGACACCCAATTCACCTACCGCGGTATCCGATTCACCATATTCGAGGCAGATGAACGACGCGTCCACCGGATCCATCTCGAAATGCCCGAAACCGATGACAAAAACGGTGCCCTTTAAATCCAGATAGGATTAGCAACGGCACCTTCTAAGCAATATTATCGTAAAGCCCGTAAGGATTGAAACACCTCCTATCGAAGCGAGGTCCCGCTGATTCCCCCTGCTTGCAGGGGGTAGGGGGTATCTTCTTATCTGTTATCGGTATTCAGAGGGTTCGAAAGTGCACAATGCATGCTAAACTTTACGATAATATTGAAACTCGCTCAAATGCCAAATGTTATGAAATTGACATTAATTTGACAAAGCCCATCAGAGAAGGTATAATTATACGCATAAGAACGGGGCGTAGCGCAGCCCGGCTAGCGCGCCTGCTTCGGGAGCAGGAGGTCGGAGGTTCAAATCCTCTCGCCCCGATCCTTTCGCGTCAATGGTGACGACACTTTTACACCTGAAATCATGGCAGCTCAAAAGACCCAAGCGATTGTTATTCGCACCTTTCCTCTTAAAGAATTCCACAAAATTATTACTTTCTACACGCCTGACTTCGGGAAAGTCAAAGCGGTCGCTTACGGTGTCAAAAGTCCGAAAAGCCGACTCGGCGGGAGTTTAGAACTCCTCAACCACGGCACACTTCTCTTTCAACACCGCGAAAACCGAGAATTGCAAAACATTACCGATTTCAACCTGATTAATGGATTTGATGGGATGCGTTCCGATTTCACACGTATCACCTACGGATGCTATTTCGCAGAACTCGTAGATAGCATTGCATCCGAGGGGATCACCAGCCCCGAAATTTTCGACTTGCTCCGAACCGCCTATCAATTTTTAGTGGACGCCGACGACGTTCCGCTGCTCGCCAGAGGATTTGAAATTAAGTTTTTGGACTGTGCAGGCTACGCGCCGGAACTTTCGCGATGTGTGCATTGTAGTTCAGATGTCCAAGGCCCCACAGCAAATAGATTTGGCATTACGTTCAGCATCCGATACGGCGGGGTGCTTTGCGCCGATTGCAAAAATCGGGATGGTGCTGCTTTTACAATCGCCCCCGGGAGTTGTGAATTGCTAAAGATGCTTCGAAAATCCGAATGGGAACGGTTCAACCGCATTCGCGCCTCTACCCGCAACCATCAAGAACTGAAACGGGGACTCGGCAGTTTCATTGAATATCATACTGAACGCACCTTAAAAAGCCTCAGGTTCATTGAAAACGTCTTAGATTAGATTTTAGAATAACTTCCACCAGGCAAACCTTACCCAATAATCCAACGTTGTCAGGGTGAGAATGTGTCGGGTTTTCAACTATGCGCTGATGTCAAACTTACGTTACTTCAAACATTGCAAAAGAGGAAAATGCACTTATGAAAAGAAATGATATGTTCAAAAAGGTCGTATTACTCGTGCTAAGTGGGGTGTGTGTAATGACAGTAGGCATCCGAGACGTGTCTGCTGCTATCACCGGAAAGGTTTCTGGTATCATCACCGCCGAAGCCACAAATGAACCGCTTGCAAACGTCACGGTAACAATCGTCGGCACAAGCAGCACCGCAACGACAAACGATGCAGGCTACTACGTGATGACGAACATCCCACCCGGTGGGTATGACGTAAAAGTTGAACGGACCGGTTACGGTTCCGAAACCGTGACGGACGCGAAAGTCCTTGCTGGACTTACGACAACCCTCAACTTCGCCTTAAAAGCATCCGAAGTTGTCACGCTTGAAGGCATAACGGTGACAGCCGTTAAACCGCTCATTAAAAAGGATGTCACACAGACGACACGGATCATTGAAGCAGAGGATATCGCAGCGATGCCTCGTGATACCGTGAACGGCATCCTCCAAACACTGCCGGGTGTTTCGGTCCTCAATTCAACGGGGTCGCTTCATGTCCGCGGCGGCAGATCAACGGAGGTCAAGTACCTGATTGACGGGATCCCCATCAGTGATCCGATCGGTGGCAGTTTGGGCTTGAATATCAGTGCAAAATCGCTTGAACAGATGGAAGTCATCACCGGTGGATTTAACGCCGAATACGGCGATGCACAATCCGCTATCGTTAACCTCATCACAAAAGCAGGGACACACAAATTTTCAGGGCGGTTCAGTTACCGCGTCGGACAGTGGGGGACACACCACGGTGACCCCCTGTATGGGCCTTGGTTGGATCCCGATAACGGATTTCGACCGGTCGCCCTTGAACCTTTCAGAGGTATTTTCCTCGGCAAACCCTACGATTACCAAACCCCGTATCGCGGGGAAGATGTTACTGTCGCAGAATTAGCAGAACGAGAAGGCGATGAGCAGATTGTATTTACTGAAATCGTCCCTGGCGTATACGCCGACAGGACAGAAAACCCACTTCAGCCTGTAATAGACGTGGAAACAGGTGAACCGAAAGTAAATGAAGAAACAGGTGAAGTCATCAGGGCTCGCCAACCTTACAAAGATGCCGATGGCACCGTTATCGATTATGAAAAGAAACAGGTTACGCTCTTAGATGGTTATGTTGTGGACTTGAACCAGTATAGTGGGGTATTCAACGATACCAAAACGTATGATCTGTCTCCGAGCCACATTGGGGAATTTGCGCTCAGTGGACCGATATGGGGCAATCGTCTGACCTTCGCCTTTGACAGCCAGTTGCGGAGCGATGAGAGTTACCTACCGCGGAGCGACGGATTCGGATACACTTTCCAGGGGAAAATGAAATTTGAAGTGACACCGAGTCTCAAACTCTCCGCAAGCGGACTTCTCGATCAGCGGGAATCTAATTCCTATGGCGATAGCCTCCGCTTTTGGTCCAGCGCAATTCCAGTGAGTACGAGAGACGCACGCAGTCTCTCTATCCAACTTTCACACAATATCAACTCCGGAACATTTTATACGTTGACCCTGGGGCAATTCCACCGCGCCGTTGCAAGTCATCAACCCGATAAAGTGTGGGATCCGTTGAACAAAACATTTGATGAGAACGCCTGGGACCCCGAAAAAACCCCTGAACAGAACGAAGAAGAAGGCAGAATCAGAAATCCGCCCCAACAGGCGTACAACGATACGACCTATTTCATCGCAGGGGATGACAACGCCTGGACGACCCGCGAGTCGACCACCTCAATACTGAGAGGCAATTTTGCAAGCCAAGTTACAGCGAACCACTTGATCCAAACAGGTGTCGAATTCTTGGCGTACGATATCTATAATCTCGGGACGACAAACTATGGAAGCTCCAACCTCTACATGGAGTTTTATGACGTTCAACCCCAAGCTTTGAGTCTGTATGTCCAAGACAAGATGGAATATGAGGGTATGATCGTCAACGCCGGATTGCGCTATGACTTGTATAATCCCGATGGGGTCTCACCCGCCGACCCATTGGATCCGCTGGAACTTAACGCCGACGGCACAATCAAGTTGGATAAAGAGACCTATAAAGTCGGGCTACCGATTATCAAAGATCCTGTTAAAGCTTCTGCCAAACACATGATCGCACCACGGCTCGGGATCTCCTACCCGATCACCGACCGGACGAAATTGCACTTTACCTACGGACACTACTACCAGATTCCACGAGGCGACGACCTCTACGAAAACCTCAGTTTCGATATGCGCGGGGCCATCCGAAGAAGAGGCAATCCTGACCTCAATCCAGAGAGAACTATCGGTTACGAAGTCGGGATCATCCAGCAGTTTACCGACGATCTGACAATCGATCTCACAGGATTTACCAAAGATATTGACCAACTCGTCAATAGCGTGCATGTGGACATTACCAACGATTACAGTTACTTCCTTAATGATGAATTCAATGGTGTCGACCACGGTATCTATGGTCGGGTGCAGGGCTTTGAACTTACCATTCGCAAGTGGCGCACAGGACGGAGCCCGGTCTCTGGAATGTTGAGTTATACCTATTCCGTCGCGAAGGGGAAAGGTTCAAGTCGGAATTTGGGCTATCTCACCTATTACCGGCAGCAGCCGGATGTAACCGAAAGCCATCCCTTGGCATGGGATCAACGTCACATCTTTTCTGGAACGTTGGATATTCAGTTGCCCTTCGATGCGGCTGTCAACCTGATTGGTAGTTACGGCAGCGGTTTGCCCTATACCCCCAATCCACGCGCACCGATCAAACCTGAAATTAACTCCAAACGTTATCCACCAACCTATAACGTTGACGCACTCATCAGCAAACGGAGCCGGATAGGTGGGTTGATCTACACCCTCTTCGTGGATATTCGGAATGTTTTCAACACGAAAAACTTGAACGATATCTTAGATGCAGTGACCTATGACCGGTACGGCATCCCGCTCAGCAGTCAGAAGCATTCAAATCCGCTATCGTGGAGTTCGCCGCGGTTGGTTATGATGGGCGTGAGTCTCGATTTTTAGGTAGGATACCTAACGTTGGTCGCGATTGTTGTAACGAAGTTGAGCTTAACAGGAAAATTAGTTATCATCACTGTCTATGTCAAATAAGATAATATAAGACAATAAGGAACCAACATCATGATATGTGATATTTGTGGAGAATCGAGTGTGCGTCAACGTTACATTTCACGCAGTTATGGGCAAGGGGAGGCCCTCCTCGTCATCGAAGGTGTGCCTATGATGAGTTGTTCACATTGTGGGGAGAGTTATCTAACACCACAAACACTGCATGAAATTGAGCGAATTAAACGCCAGCGAGATGGCATTGCGGTTAAACGTCCTGTAGCAGTCGCTGCTTTTGCCTAATCGACGGAAACTGATAAACTGGCAGTATTTCATCAAGTCCTGCTATGCAAGGCTTAGTTAAAGAGGTGAAGAAACCTCATGCCACTGCCATGATTGAACGGCAACTCATTGAGGTCGAGGGGAAACCTGTCTCAGAAACAATTATTGGGAAGCAGAAATGAAGATTCAAACGACAATTCCACTTTCATCTATCTACAACCGAGAGGAAGATTTCTCTGCAGATCTTGCCGATAACCTTGATGAACTCAGGGTAGGAAGTTTTGAGGATACAGAAACCGAATCCAGAGTTGGAACGCGCAGAGCAGACATTGTCGCTGTCGGAGAGGATGGCACCCTTGTTATCGAAAACCAATTTGGCAGGGCAGATTGGGACCACTGGGGCAGGCTTGAGGCTTATGCGCGCCTGAAAGAAGCCGAGGTGGCTGTATTGGTAGCTGAAAAATTTGAAGAACTGATGATCCTCACGTGTAACCTCCGCAATGAAGACAGCAACATCAGTTGGTACCTCATTCAAGCACAAGCAAATTCACACGAAGAGCTGTCTTTTCATCACGTTGTTGGCCCTGCAATAGATATCCAAACCGAAAAGAAAGTTGAGGTTGGATATAGTGAATTTTGGCAGCCGATTCGCGATGGTGAATACGGCGAACTATTTGCAGGAAAACCGGTGCCTATTAGTAACGACGGTTGGATAGGCAAGACTATCAATCACATCCGAATTTGGCTCTGTCTTAACGACCAACGGTCCTATATCCAATTGGAATTTCAAGGGGAAAACCGTTTGGAACGTAGAGCCGAAATCATGGCACTATTTCCAAAATCAGAATACGATTTCCGCTGCAAAGAGACATCTACATTTGCAAGAGTCGTGTTTCCTATTCTTGACAAAGGTAGGAAAGATCAGGATCATTGGAATGAAATCCGAGAGAAATTAGTCACCATGGGCACCGACATCTACAATAAGATTAACGAATCTGAATTATAGTTTTGAGATGATGTATACCATTTACTGTTGAATTGTCTTTTGACCTCTTAACTGAACAACAAGTTGCTAAATTGATATAATGGAATTTGAATGGGATCCTAACAAAGCAACAAGTAACCTTGCTAAACACGATGTATCTTTTCACGAAGCATCAACCGTATTTGGTGATCCATTGGCACTTACATTTCCTGATCCAGATCATCCCACGTAAGGAAGATATACGAAAATGATTGATAAAACTGATCCTAATGACGAATTGCGTCCTGAGTATGACGAAACAGTGTTAAAAAATGGCATTCGCGGGAAATATGCAAAGCAGTATGCTGCTGGAACAAATATCGTTAAACTTGATCCAGATATTGCCGACGCTTTTCCCACCCAAGAGGCTGTTAATGAAGCATTACGGTTCGTATTGAAGGTAATGGACGACACAAAGCACCTAGCTCGTCGTGCGGATTGATGACAATTATTTTCGGAGAACCAACTGCCACCGCAACCAAAAAACAATTAATAACGGAAGGATTGCCATGAAAACGTATGAATTTACACTCATTTTAACAGCCGACCCTAATCAAGAAGAAGCAGACCGCCTCTACAGCGTTTTTGATGATGGGACGATTACGACCGTTGATGGAGTCCCTCAAATTCATTTTCACCGTGAAGCCTTTTCATTGGAGTCCGCTATTGGTTCAGCGCGCTATTGGAGCTCCGAAAGGTAGGTCTTGATGCTGTCCGTGTACACATCAACCCAAAAGTTATACTTGGAGCAATAGGCAATATAGATTTACGTGATCGTGGCATTGACGAAGCACAGGCGGCGGAAATACGAGCGCGTCTCGCCTCTTTTGCCGAAGATTGGGAAAGTCCCGAGATGAACGTCTATAATAACTACGATGAGGAAAAAGCGAAATTACAAACACGGTGATGTCATTAAAAAGCAAATCTACACGTATAAGAATTATACTCATTTGCATTCTGATCGCCGCCGGGGCTTTGGTGGTACGGAATGTCGGACACAGCGGGCTCACCTATTGGGACGAAGGGTTTCACGCCATCGTTGCACGGAATTTGACGAAACACCCCCTCAAATTCACGCTCTACGACCAACCATGGCTCCCTTACGACTACAAAGGGTGGGGTGAGAACCATATATGGCTACACAAACCGCCTGTCGCGATGTGGACGATCTGGCTCTCACACCTGATTTTCGGTATCAATACCTTCGCGCTCCGACTGCCATCTGCGATGAGTCTCGTTGTAACGGCGTGGCTGACGTATCGGATCGCCGCGGACCTCTTTGACAAACGGACAGGACTCATCGCCGCATTTCTTGTCGGATTCAACCCGTTTCTGTTCGCGTCCGTTCACGGGTATCGCTATTCGGATCACATTGACATCGCATTGCTACTTTGGGTGCAAGTCTCGTGCTGGTTCCTGCTCCGTGCAGTTCGAACTGGGAAGCGACGGAATTATATCTTATCCGGTGTGGCGATGGGAATCGCGTATCTCTCAAAAAGCTATCTTGCTTGCATCACTTTCGGTATAGCACTGGTCGTGTGGGGCGTTGCAAAAGGAAAACAGATCTATCACAAGAGACGCGCTTCAGATGACAGCGTGCAAAACGAGAGAGTAGACGCAAAGATCCGTCTCAGCGACATCGGTTTACAACTCTTAGCAGCAATTGCAACAGTGGCACCCTGGGTTACCTATTGTCTGATTTTCTATCGCAAGGAATTCTTATGGGAACATAAACGCGTCATTGACCATCTGAACACGGATGTCGAAAGTTGGGGCGCGAGTTGGGACAGACCCCTGTTCGACTATATGCCGCTGTTCTATCCGGTATTCTATGCGGCACTCGTCGCAGCGGTGTTGTGTCTGTTAGTCGTTATGTTCAGACGCTGGGACTTAGCCGAACTCTTTGTGTTAGCATGGGGGATCGGTGTCATTGTGCCGCACACATTGGCACACACAAAAACACCGTCAGCAACGATGATCGCCGTGCCGCCGCTCCTTATCTGTTTCGCAGCAATTATTAGCCGCGCATGGCAACGCCGAAACTGGATCTACGCCGCAATGTGGTGCGCGGGGATGCTCGCAATTACGATTGTTTCTGGGGGACGCTCGCTGGTCAGAGGTCGAGACCAATTTGATGGCCTGAAGAAATTCGCACCGTTCATTGAGACAAATTTTTGGATCGTAGAGCAACTTATCGGGTTCGGTGTTCTGCTCGCAGTCTTCGCAGGTGTCTATACGTTAGTGCGTCAGGACAACGTGCAAAAATGGATACGGATCGGATTCCGTACAGTGGCACTGCTGCTCGCCTTATTCTATGCCCGAGGTTATGTACACGCCGCGTATAGCGTCACGGAACGGAACGTTAGAATTCCGTTATACGAACAGAGCGGGCCCCGCCTTCAACGTGAAATGCCAGAGAACGCCTGCTTTTTTCTTGACGACGAACGCGTTGGCGCACACTTCGATCTGATGTATTATGCTGACCGCTCAACATATCAGATTTTCAATCGACACATGCCAACGCCTCGGGATGTCGAGAACCAAGCCAAAATCGCCCGCGAAGCAGGCGCAATTCCGTACCTGTTCTCTATAAAGGACACAGATTATAACTATCCTCTGTTCCTTGAAGGCGAGATAGATGTTGGAAGTGGAAAAACACAACACTATCGGATTTTTGAAATTATGGAAACCCATGAGT
>RKRO01000083.1 GCA_007571355.1 Candidatus Poribacteria bacterium
GACAAGGGGGGCAGGGGGGTTGTCTTCGGATAAGTGTGCATTTATTTTCGGATGTTACTATAATTTGACAAACCCTTTTTCATGAGGTATAATTATAGCATTGAACGTTTGAACGCGCGAATTCTATATTTTTTGGGCTTAACAGTTTGGAGAGGTCGACCGGGATGAAAAGCAACCGCTTGCCCGTATGGATAGATATTTGTGTAGCCGCTGTGTTTGGTTCGCCTGATGTGGCTTGGGTATCCCCCACAGGCCAGGCCAGGCCAGGCCAGGCCAGGCCAGGCCAGGCCAGGCCTGGCCTACCTGTCTGCTGCTCTCTCGCCCTACCCCTTCACAAACGTTAAGTATTGGATTTCACAACTTCGTCCAATTATAGAAGTTTTTTGCTCCCGCATGCTGCCTTTGTTACAGACAAAGCACTGCATGGCGGGGTTTTTGTGTTGCACGACAACTGTTTCTATTATATGCTAAGACCTATAGTTCGCTGCTGGAGAATTGCCGCGTTTTCTTTTTCTCAGTTGCAGACTCCCGACAGCTGGACTTAACCGTTTAAGGAGTGCAGCGATGTTCCGATCGTTGTTTTTGATTTTTTTGTTATGTGGGTTGGTCGTTGTGTCGGTGATGTTTGCCTACCGGGCGCGTGCAGCGTCTACCTGTTCCCCGCGCACCCCGTGCATCCCCGATGTGAGATCGCCCGATTGTGAAAAGGCGCGACCGTTATTGCAGTCGTCGTGTGAGGTATGGGAGGACAGCGATGAGCGCACGAGAAAGTTTACATCCCAATCGGGGCATTGCTCATCGCCAAAGGAATACCACGCTCTCCAACCGATTCACTTTTCTGGCATTTTTCCAAAATAGAGGAGAACATCTATGAAACGTAAATTGTATTTAGACATCGCGGTCTTCATCGTGATTCTCGGTGGCTTTGGTGCTTTCATTTTTCTGCAGCAGCACGTGCCAGTTACGGAAGCCCAAACGCAGGAAGCAGTAGATGCCCCTGCCACAGGCTGTTGCGGTGCTGAAGGTGAAACTTTACCTGAAACTGCTGGCGGTTGCTGCGGAACCCCCGCACCTGAGACTGCACAAAGTGACGAAGGTGAACAACAGGTGCGACCTTCGGGGACACCGAAAACAGCCCAAACATCCCCTAAAACACCGCAAAGTGAAGATGCAGACGCAGGTGGATGTGGTAGTTAATAATTTATCTCTGTAGCCCCTCTACTGAGATGTCCAACGTGCTTTGAAAGAAGCGCGAAATCCGAGAGACCTTGAATGTGTGTCTCTCTATTTTAAAATGAGATGCCCCCGCGGCAGAAAAATAAAAGGAGACGATAATGTATTTGAAAAAAGTGTTGAACCACCCGAATGTAGTCGGCATTGTGATGCTCGCCCTTCTGTTCTGTGCAGGATTTGTTTATGCGTTCGCTTTTGATGGTTTTGATGTTGAAGTTGTCACAGAGGCGGAAGTAGCGGCTTGGCTTGCCGCATCGGGCTGGGCAAACTCTGGTGGAGATGACGATCCGCCTGGAGATGACGATCCGCCCGGAGATGACGATCCGCCCGGAGATGACGATCCACCCGAAGATGACGATCCACCCGAAGATGAGCCTGATGAGGAACCTTGTGATTGCTCTTGGCAGGGTTGTCCTGGAGGCGAAGCTTGTGGAATGAAGACGCGGAACGCCCAAGGAAAGTGGAAGTGGCCTTGCGGTTCAAAAAATAATAATTATGATTATTATCCTTGTAAAGATTCAGGATGCCCTCGTAACCACAGCTGCACAAAAATGGAGAATGGTGAGGCCACGGGATGCCCTAAGAATGACCCGAATGGCACAGGACGACCACAGCGAACTAAAGTTTGTAAGAATTCTGGTCTGACACCTACGTGTACTGGTAAATGCGGATAACAGCTTCGGAGCAAAGGATGGTGTAATATGAAAAACGGATCCACTCTCTTTTCCACATTGTCAACCGATAGCGATTTTACGAAATGGGGAATTCCGCACGGCTCGTTGGCACGTTTGGGACACGGATATGCAAGTGATATGGTATTCTGTCCTGAGAACGGAATCGTAGCTGTCACCACGACTGAAGGCGTGTGGTGGCACAAACTACCCACGCTATCTCCTATTGCCCTGTGGAAAAGAGAACAGGGCACCAGGATTTTTTCTTGTTGCACCTTTTCCAACACTGGCCAGTTATTTGCTGCTGGCGGACTTGACGGTGCTAAGGTATGGGACGTTGTGAGTGGAGAGTGCCTTGTAAAACTGACCCGTTCCCAATTTTCGAGGCGCGAAAAGCAGAATATTGATATTGATTACCTTGCTTTTTCACCTAATGGGCACCTACTCGCTGCAGCCGCACGCGAAGGCGACACTTGCATTGATGTTTGGCAATGGGAAAGCGGTGAACACATTGCAAGATTTGAGATAGAGAACCCGGAAGAGGCCAAGGAAAATATTTATGAATGCAGCCGAACGGGGCCGCTTGTTTTCTCTACAAATAACCAGTTACTAGCGTGTGGTATGCACGAGTTTTCGAGAGAGCAGGCCTGCGCGGTGAGTTTCATCTCAATATGGGACGTAGATACAGGTATAAATGTTGCCCGCATCCCTATCCTTAAACCGGTGCATAGTCTTAGCTTCTCACCGTGTGGTCAGTTCCTAGCATCAGGCAATTATGCAGGCGTACAAGTATGGACAGTTAGAAATTGGGAGATCTACCGAGAGTACCCGATGTCTGGAGACTATTGGATGTATGTTGCCTATTCGTCAGAAGGTTTTTTGCGTGCTGCAGGAATATCAAGAGAACAAAGAATTACAAGTGTCTGGAACATAGAAACAGGGCATAACCTTTACAATTACCCAGGAGATGTTGACCTACTTTTAGATTTTCCGAAAGGCACGCAAATTTGTTTGGTTAGTGAACAAGAATTAAATGTGTGTAAGATAGAGAACGAGAAGCATGTTGCCCGACATTCGTATATTACACATATTCCTTTTTCGATATCGCTTGTGTTTGCGACTGACCAAAAGACGCTTGTGTTGCGGGATTTTCATACGGGCATCTCACTATGGAATGTTGATACTCCTCAGCAGTTCCCCCACGTTTTTAAACCTGCTGACGGACTCTGGTTTTCTGTAAACGTGTCCTCAAGTGGAAAAATTCTCGCCACTTCCGCAGAGAAAAATAATGTCACCTTGTGGGAAGTAGAAAACGATACCCCATTGGAATTATTTACCACGGAAGCGAAAGTAAAAAATGTAGTGTTTTCACCTACTACATCCGTGCTAGCATGCCGAGATGAAGATACCCAGATTTACCTCTGGGATACACAAAGCGGTCGCTTACATGAAACCGTCCAAGCAGAATATTCAGAAGCGGAACGTATGATATTCAGTCCAAACGGAAGATACCTTGTCAGTGGTGCAGACCTGCTCTATGATGTCACAGAAGGTAGAAAGATTGAAACGTTTGATTTGGAGGAGATGTCTATTCACTTATTTTCCCACGACAGCACACAGTTTTTCTGTGATACACGCGAGGCGATAGAGGTGTGGGACATCTTCTTGTGCGAAAAAGTGCTGTCTATTCCAAAGCCGGGAGTATGGGAGAACTCAGCTTTGGCAGCACTGGCACTATCACCTTGTGGCAAATATCTGGCAGGTTGCTGCCATCAAAAGCCCGAGGCATTGCACTTGTGGACAATTGATGATGGTGTGCCTCGATCAGTTTTTGAGGGACATTCTTCAATTATATCCGTTGCATTTTCGCCTGATACAACGCTTCTCGCGAGCGGCAGTGATGATGGTACCATTCTGTTATGGGATTTGAAACCTTACTTGAATACCTAAGGAGAACTTTTGAAACAAGGCGCGTTTATCACCATATTTTTTCTACTTTTCTCTGTTGTCGTTTTAGCAGATACATCCGAAGAACACCAGGACTGCCCGGCGCCTATTAGTGTTATCGGCAATCATGTGCATACATCAGGGGAAATGATGCTTTCCTACCGGTTTATGACGATGGATATGCGGGGGCTACAATCTGGCACAGATGTTATAGAAACAGCGGATGTGCTAAAAGATTTTATGATGGTGCCAACGGCGATGGACATGAAGATGCACATGTTTGGTCTCATGTTCGCACCCCATGACAAACTCACGGTCATGGGGATGACAAGTTATCGACAGCTCTCCATGGAGATGGAGGAGGCACATCAGCACGCGACGGAGCATCACGATCATCCCGTAGGCACACATGAAATGTCCAGTGCAGGTATCGGGGATGTCCAGTTGGACTCGCTTTTGACGATATGGCAAAGACATAACATCACGATTATCGGCAATCTGGGGGTATCGTTTCCTACGGGGTCTATTGCACAGCAGGTAGACGACGGGAGTATTCTTCCTTATCCGATGCAACTCGGAAGTGGTTCTTTTGAAGCGCGTCCTGGGCTAACAGCTTTCGGAACGCACGGTAATTGGTCTTACGGTGGTCAGCTGCGCGGTGCTTTCCCCCTCAATATCAATGCCAGTGAGTATCGGCATGGGAGCACGCTCACTGCCACAACATGGGGGGCACGGCGCGTTAATAATTGGATCAGTCTCAGTGCAAGGTTACTCTTTTCGCATAAAGGAAATATAACGGGAAGCCATCCAGATTTGGATATAAACAGGAGTCCAAGCCACCGTCCTGATTTTCAAGGGTTCAATAGACTGGATGTTGCGATTTCAAGTAATTTGATAGTACCAACAGGTTCGCTGGCAGGGCAGCGTCTCGCGATGGAGTTCATGGTGCCTGTTTATCAGTCCCTCACGGGAACACAACTCAAAAACACGTGGAAACTCGTCCTCGGTTGGCAATACGCTTTCCGGCTATTGTAAAAGGGACACACCGATAGGATTATTGTATATGAGATCAGAACACCTTCCGTGGCATAGAATAGCGAATTATCTGTTCGGAGGACTCTTTTTTTTCACTATCGGGTACTGGCTAAAAAATAATATTATCATTTTCCATGATAAAGTGGTAATCTCCTGGCAAGAATCTACGTATCTGTCAGTAGCTTTGCCCATCTGGGGAGTGAATGTAACAGCCGCTGTGCTATTCCTTTACACTCTTCTCTTGATACTTCCAAACGTCCAAGTGTTGCAGCAACGGGCACGGCATGCCGTTATTTTTTGCATTATGCTCGGAACCTGTGTGTTGCCACTACACGCAATCCTTAACACGCCCCGTTTCAATGCTGTAGACATTCTCACCAACGGGTATAGTCTTATTCTCTACAGTATAGGTATCGCTTTATGTTTCCGCGGATTACTCAGCAGCCCCCCCGCATTCATTCAGAGAATCGGTTCGCGGATTGTCCAATGGATACGCAACATGTCCACACAGATTTTTCTTCTCTGTTCAGTGGTTGGCACAGCCTTAATATGTAGTGCCATATCACTTTATCTTTTTGATGGTGTGACTGGATCATACGACGGCTGCGTGTATATGTTTCAAGCACGCTTATTCTCGCACGGCATGCTCACTGCACAACTTCCGCCTGAACCGCACTTTTTTGAAAACAACCTCGTTATTTTATCCGATAAATGGTATACACAATTCCCACCCGGATATCCCGTCATACTCGCCTTAGGCGTGTTAATAGGAGTGCCGTGGCTCGTGAATCCAATACTCGCCGCACTCACTATTGCGGGTATTTATCTGATTGCTAATGAACTCTACGGGAAGAATATCGCAAAACTTTCTGCGCTGTTGACTTGCACAAGTAGTTTTTTTCTTTTCATGTCCTCTGAGTTTCTGTCACACAGTTCAACCCTCTTTTTTATCACAGCGGCTTTTCTGAGTTTCGTCTGGATGGTTAAAAAGAAACGCCCCCGCTTGGCAGCCATCGCCTGTGGTACGGCGTTAGGGTGCGCGCTACTCTGTCGCCCCTATACCACAGCCTGGGTCTGTGTCTGTCTTGGCATCGCAGCAATAGGGATGCGGAAACATTTGGAAATTCGACACATACTTATCGGTGCTGTCCCGCTTATCGCCGCTGGGGTGGCATTCCTTGCATATAATGCCGCAACAACAGGACACCCGCTGCTTTTCGGATATATCGCCTTACACGGTAAAGAACATCTTCCAGGCTTCCACCAAGACCCCTGGATGGAACAGCCTCACACAATTGCACAGGGGATCAAATACTTACTCGGCAACCTGAATGGACTCAACTATTATCTGTTTGAGTGGCCAATCCCCTCGCTTTTCTTTATCGCACTCTATCTCGCATTCGGAAAAAAAGAGACATGGGACTGGATACTTGTCGGATGGCTGAGTACTTTGTTCATAGGGCAAGTTTTCTATTTTTTTAATGAATTCGACTTCGGTCCCAGATTTGTATATGAAACGTTACCTGCGGTCATCCTCTTAACAAGTAAAGGGATTGTTCTCAGCACAAAGCACTTGGCGGCTTGGCTCAAAACACCTCCTTATGCACACGCGCGAAGTGCAATCTGTTTGATACTGATCGGATTTTTTCTGTTTGCTATGCTTTTCAATATGCCAAAAACTGTGAAATCATACCATCGCGCTTATACAGAAGACGTGACAATTCAGAAATATCTTGAAAAAAATAACATAGAAAAAGCACTTGTCTTTGTGAGAAACAAACGCGCCTATCGGATACATTATCCATTTAATGCTCCCTTCGCAAAACCGCATATCTATGCCACAGATAGAGGCAGTGAGAACATAAAACTTGCAGAAAAGTTTCCAAACTACCGATATTTCATTGCCGATGAAGATAATACAGTTGAAGAATTCACTCTGAATGAACCCAATAAAGCGGAAAGGTGAAAAAATGGACAGTATCGGATCCCTGAGTGACCGAAAACAAAACACGATACGTATCCTTTTCTTAGTTCTCGTTTTGTTCACGTTTTTACCCCGTTTGTTCTCGCTGTCGAGGCATTGGGCAACTGATGAGGATTTGTGGATGCAACGTTCGCGTAACTTCTTCTTCGCATTAAAAACCGGTCAGTTCGAGGACACGCTTGTAGCGTACCATCCCGGCATTACAACCTGTTGGCTCGGGAGTCTATCTATCTGGCTAACGGCTCAACAAGGAGCCTCTTATAATTGGTTCCACTCGGGACATTTTATGTCACCGGGCATGCTTGCGCGCGTGAGATTTCCAATCGTCTTTTTAAGTGGGATGCTGACTCTGATAGCAGGTGTTCTTCTCCATCGCTTGTTCGGCCCCCTACTTGCAAACATAGGCACCCTATTTTTAGCAATTGAACCTTTTTTGCTTTCGGAGAGTCGTAGGGCGCACACAGATGTGCTAACGGCACTCTTTCTGTTCTTGGCACTGCTATTATGGATCTGTTATTTGGAAGGTGAAACGCGTAACCCTCGGCGCGACATCGTTTTATCGGGCATCTGTTTCGGATTAGCCTGTCTCACCAAAAGCCATGCAGGTGCATTTATTCTTTTTCTACCTGTGCTACTGATTTGGTACTCTTATCAACGCCACATCTATGCCGCTCAACTTGTGTTGAGCGGTGTGCTATGGACAGCATCCACGTTACTGACGGTAGGGATTGTATGGCCTTATCTATGGACTGTTAAATTTGGAAACCTACCGTTGTTGCCATTTCTTTTTCTTGGAAGCGGCGTGCTCCTATTATGGAGTTGGAAAAAGTTTTCACAAAAAACAGATTTCACATTCTCAAAAACAGAGCTGCTTCTCATAGCTTGTAGTGTGCTTGCCGTGGGCATCCCGACCCTGTTTGCCGCTAAAATGGTAATCAGCCACATGTATAACGCTTTAATCACATCACATGGGCTCCCCTCTCGGTTTCTGGGGAAAATACGCCGCAATCCCGGGCCGTTCTTCTTTCCAGTCATGGGTTCGTTTGGAGTGGCCTTTTGACACTGCCACTGATCCTTTTTGCAATATATCGTTCTTTTCGGATGCGCCTGAAGAAGAAAAAGATATTTCGCATTGTCATCGTGATGTGTTTTTTTGCGGTATTTTACATAATGGGGTTGAGTTATGTTTCCAAAAAAATTTCTCGTTATATTGTCATTTTATTGCCTGCTATAAGTTTTCTAACAGCCTTAGGTGCAATGCAGCTGGTACAACTCATATCAGATAAAAAACGCCGCTATTGCGTCCTCGGCATTATTTTTCTGCTACAAGCTGCACCTATTCTAATGCTTTATCCTAACTTCCGTGCTTATCATCATCCGCTTTTATCTGAACGGTGGATTGAAGAAAATACGAGTAGTATTACAGGAGCAGGCTTAGATCTGGCAGCAGCCTATCTCAATGCAAAGCCGGATGCCGAACACCTCCGTGTTAAGCACACTTGGATGTGTAAAGAGTTTGCACACTATTTTGTCGGTGAGGCGAGACTCTACTACAACTACGATGCTTCAGATCCTAATTTCGATTACGATTTGGAGTATCTATACGATAAACAGATACAACACACGCCAACAGATACACATATCAAACCCACTCAAAATTCAAAAAAACAGAAAAATAAAAAAGCTGTACATCGTGAATTAGAACATATCATCCGTTTAAACGGTATTGATTACGTCTGGATCTATCGTGTGCTTCATGCTCCGCCAACAAACGACACCGCAACTGAATGAAGAGATGCCTTTTATGGAAGCCAATAGCCTTTTCCAACTGTCCATCGTCATTCCTGCCTATAATGAAACCGAATCGCTGCCGGTTTTACTCTCACAGCTCCGCGCAACTGTCCAAACACACGGGTATCAGGTAGAGATCATCGTTATCAACGACGGCAGCACAGACGACACCGCTGATGTCTTAGACGCACTCGCTGCAGAAGCAGCACTACCGGTTCACGTTATCCACTTCAGACGCAACCGCGGCAAAGCCGAGGCACTCGCCGCAGGTTTTCAAAAAGCCACCGGCGACATCGTCATCACCATGGACGCAGACCTCCAAGACGACCCCGCAGAAATGCCCAAACTCATTGAAACGCTCGAAACAGGCACCTATGGACTCGTCTCGGGGTGGAAATACCCGCGCAAAGACCCGTTTGAAAAACGCGCCTTCTCTTTTGTGTTCAATCGCGTCGTTGCGCTGCTCACAGGTGTCAAACTTCACGACATGAATTGTGGATTCAAGGCATACCGCGCCGAAGTCGTTAAGGCATTGCATCTTTACGGCGACTTGCACCGGTATATCCCGATACTCGCGCATGCCGCAGGCTTTTCTGTCGGTGAAGTGAAGGTCAGACACCATCCCCGGCGGTTTGGCACATCCAAATATGGACTCAAACGGATACCGAAAGGTTTCTTTGATCTGCTCACCGTGTTATTCTTGACGAAATACAAAAAACGACCGATGCACTTTTTCGCAGGGATTGGCAGCTTCTTTGCATTCAGTGGTATCATGCTGCTTGTGGGACTCGCCATCGGACATTTCTTCCCGATTTTGGCACTCCCACGTCTGCCGTGTGGCATCGCCGCCGGACTGTGTCTCGGCATCGGCATCCTACTGACAGGGCTGGGGATTCTGGGCGAGCTGCTCCTCGCGTTGAGAAACGAATGAAAACACTCCGACACGCCCTCGGCTCCCTCATCGCCGGGATACTCCTCTATTTTCTCATCAAACCCTTTGGACAGACACACACCGCACTCAAGGATGCGACTTATGAGATACACTGGGACTGGTTGATCTGTTCCTTCGGTACGATTCTCTTTTACTGGAGCGCGTATCTCATCCCCTTTGCAACACTCTTGAACCGACTCGCAGAAAAGCCTGTTTCCTTTCGCAATGCCTTTACCTTGTTCCATTTGGCGAACATCACAAGGTACCTCCCCGGACGGATATGGGGTGTCGTGCGGTTGCTTTCACTCAGCCGTCGATTCGGCTTGAGCAAAACGGCTGTCGGGAGCAGTCTGACCCTGCACGTCGGGATTGAAACCGCAATCGGTGGACTCATCGGTTTATCACTGCTTTTTTCACCGAAAATGCGGGACACTGCGTCGGGGCTGCTGGCGAATCTATCGGGACACACACCGATGTTGAGGATCGCGTGTGTCGGTGTGCTCCTCGGTGGTCTCCTATTCCTGTTCCCGAAGGTGGCACGCCACGCTCGGCAGCTTCTGAAATCGTTTTCACCGCTGTTGAAAAATACGGGACTCTGGGTGAATGTTCTCATCCGTCACGTGTTGCTGTGGGTTTGTCAAGGGTTCGCCTTTTTTCTGTTTGTGAGAGGTTTCGCCTCTGTGCAGTGGGCTGACGCTTGGGGGCTCACCGCTTGCTTCGCGTTTGCGTGGATCGTTGGGTTCTTGAGTTTCTTGACCCCCGGTGGTTTAGGCGTACGTGAAGGGCTGCTCAGTCTGCTCTTATCACGTTATATGCCTGCCTCACAAGCGACGCTCGTTGCGCTGCTCTGTCGGGTCTGGATGCTCAGTGCCGAGATGCTCTTAGCAGGCACCGCCTTTTTTATTCACAGGAGGTCTTATGAAAGACAAAATGATACTCACAATCTCTGAAAGACTTCGCATGAACACCGAAAACGTCCGGATCACAGGATACACCGACGCAGGCGAAAAACAGACCTTTTACATCCGCGGCGAAAACGCGTGGTGGTTTGAAAGCCTTCTGAAGGTCGGCACACAGATTACCCTCCGCGCGCGGGAAACATACGAAATAGAGGTCGGCACACAAGAGAACCTTGTTTGCATTCCACGCGAAAACACCCTAAAAGTAGAGAAAGCAGACACCGTATGACCCCGATAGACGAAAAACACTGCATCACACGCACACAACAAGGCGACACCGAAGCGTTTGCCCCGCTCGTTGGCAAATACCACACCCGGGTTCACAACCACATCTACCGGCGCGTCCGAGACACGGAAGTCGCCAAAGACTTAACACAAGAGACGTGGCTGAAGGCGTTGCGAGGTATCCACACGTTCCGAGGCGAGGCGGCCTTCTCCTCATGGCTCTATCGGATCGCGGAAAACGTCTGTATCGATTATTTCCGAAAGCAGAAACACGACACCGACCCCCTGCATCTCATACCCACAGACCGCATCACCGACACACACGCATGTCCGAGCCAAGATATCCTCCGCCAAGAGTGCCGAGAAACACTGAAAAACGCTATCAAATGCCTCTCAGAAACACGCCGAAAGGTCTTCGTATTATACTACCATCACGAGTTGCCCATCAAAGCGATCGCACGGATTCTGAACCGTTCTGAAGGCACCATCAAAACACATCTCCGAAACGCACGACTCCAGCTCCAAGAGCTCTTAACACCTTCTCTTTAAAAGAAGACCCCAGCCGTATGAAAGAAAAGTTACTCGAGTCGAAACACCCCTTAGTTTGTATAGCGGTGTGTGGGACCTGATGAGAGACCCTTTGTATGGGGTAAAATCAAGACGAATTAGGGATACACCGTCTCCGTGGGTTTCTGCTAATACAAAAATCGCAAAATCTTTCCGGTATTTTGCCTCGGCAAGTTCTTGAACGCGTTAAAAAAGCACCTTATGCAAACTGAATGGCTCTGGAGATACTGTTGTATCGCTTGCATTTGTGCGACAAGCGTTGTAAAATAGATATAGAGCCTTAGGAGCACTACAGAACGCGCATCCTCCACGGAGTCGGTACATGCCATGCGATTTTTAGTATCCGTCAGTCTTATCTTTTCTCTGCTGAGCAGCTGCGTACTCGCCGATTGGGGGACCCCGCACTTTAATGGCGAGATATGGCTATGTGGGACACCCCGCCTGCATCAGGAACACCTTGCCCAACGTCCACCCAAAGAAGTTGCCGCTGCACCAGCTGCACCCATTCAAATCGGGCAGACAGATCGCTTTTTTATTCACATTCCAGACGCAGAGGTAACAGCCACCTGTATTGCCAAAAGTGAACATCTCTACGTCTATATCGAAAATTCGGTGCACGCTATGCTCACGAAGGCTGAAGCTGCCGAAATCGCTCGAGAATTCGATACACGGATCTATCCGCGCGTCCGTCAGTGGATGGGAACCGAGTGGAAACCTGGACTCGATAGAGATAACCGCATCACACTATTGATGCACGATGTCGGCATGAATGAATCAGGACTTGACTACGGCGGTTACTTCGCGCCCGCCGATCAACTGCCTATGGCACCGAACAGTAACCGGCGTGAGATGCTCTATATGGACATCTTCCAGTTCAGAGAACGTTCCCGCCACACCTTTTATAGCAGCCTTGCACACGAATTCGCGCACCTCGTCAATTGGTTCCAAAACGGTGGGACAACCGATCAACGATGGTTAGAAGAAGGAACGGCATCCTTCGTGGAGTGGGCAGTTTACGGCACAGTACACACTATCTTTGTTGACAACTATCTCACAGATCCCAGCGTATCGCTTGCATACTCGAACACCTGGGATGTCTATTACGGCGGTGCCTTCATGCTCATGCTCTATCTTTACGAACAGTATGGCGGGCGCGAACTCATTCGCAATATCGTCGAAACCGATACCCTCGGCGAACAGGCAATCGATGCTGCCTTAGCAGCCAGCCGGAGAAATGAACGCTTTCCCGATGTCTTTCTGGAGTGGGGACTCGCGAATTGGCAGAACACACAAACAGAAAACAAAAAACTCGGCTATGCTGCCTTGCGCAGCCGAAAGGTAACTGCTGCCGTGCCGCGCATCTTCACCTATCCGAGCGCAGTGAACAGCCTCCCGATTGATCAGTGGGGCATGTCCTATATCCGCTTTCAGAATCTATCTGAAACGCTTGATATATCCATAACCGGCACGGGCTCAGGAAACCTATACGCCACGACGCTCTACCTGCCCGCTAATGGACAACCCACCGTTACACCTGTCCCGTTTGACACCCAAAATAGAGGGCACATTCAGCGGAAAGGACTCCAGCAAGCTGATGAAATCCTATTAATGGTGACAGCCGATACACCGCAGATGTTCAGTTATGCCGCCGTCGATACGCCTAAAGATTTTATTCTCGGCATACCACGTGAGCGCATATCCCAGACAGCACCGCATTCTATAACCGCTGCCCTTGAC